>CAKZPB010000132.1 GCA_937138395.1 uncultured Pseudomonadota bacterium | reverse complement strand
TGGCCGCCGATGGCTTGTTCTGGATGGAGACATTCAACTGCTTCCAGATGCCATCTGAGCCTCGGCAGCGGCTGGTCGAGATGATGGAACAAATGGCCGTGGACTGGGCCGCAGCAGTTGAACCTGAATCGAACGTGGATGACAACGAGAACTGATATGCGAAAACCGGCAAATACAACCAGAATTGCACTTTCAATTGCAATCGCAGCCATCGCTGCGCTGACACTGGCATTGCTGGCTGGTTGTAGCGAGGGCGGTGCCCCGGAACAACCGCAAATGCCGCCGACGCCGGTCAGCGTTGCGCCGGTGATTACCGAAGATCTAGCCCGGTGGGAGCGTTTTTCCGGTCGCATTGAGGCCGTTGAGCGCATCGAGATCCGACCGCGGGTTGGCGGTTATCTGCGCGGCGTGCATTTCGAGGAAGGCGGCATGGTCGAAGCGGGTGACCTGTTATTCACCATCGATGACCGGGAATATCAGGCGGCCTTGACCACGGCCGAAGCCGATGTCGCGCGCGCCAGGTCGCGATTGGACCTCGCCGAGTTGGAGCTGCAGCGCAGCGAAGAGCTGGTGGAAGCCAATGCCGTGTCGCAGGGCGAGCTGGATAATCGGCTGGGTGAACGCGATCAGGCACGCGCTGATCTGGCTGCAGCGCAGGCACGCGTAGATCAGGCCGAACTGAATATGGAATTTGCCCAGGTCACGGCGCCGATTGCCGGCCGGATGGGCGCAGCCCGGGTCAAGCCGGGCAATCTGCTGGAAGCCAATGCCACGCTGCTGTCCACGCTGGTCAGCATGGACCCGATCTACGTCAGTTTCGATGCCAATGAGCGTGCATTTCTGAACCTGCGCACAAACAAGGACTCGGGCCGCAAAGTGCCGATCGAGCTTGGCTTGCTGAACGAGACGGGTTTTCCGCACCGAGGCGAGCTTGATTTCATCGATAACGCAGTTGATTCATCCAGTGGGACCATTCAGCTGCGTGCACGGATGGCCAATCCGGACGGCCAGTTCATGCCGGGTCTGTTTGCGCGGATACGCATCCCGATCAGCGCGGCTGCGCCTCGATTGCTGGTCAATGATCAGGCCGTATTGACCGATCAAGACCGCAAGTTTGTATATGTCGTTGGCGAAGGCAACGTAGCCGAACGGCGCGAAGTGATGCTGGGTGAGCAGATCGACGGTCTGCGCGCGATCGAGTCCGGGCTGAACGGCGATGAACGGATCGTGGTGGTCGGCATGAAACGCATTTTTTCGGCCGGTGCGCCGATCGAGCCGAACGAAGTATCCATGCGCAATCCCGTGCCGGCGAATGCGCAAGGTGCCTCGGAGCAGTAGCGATGGCCGGCATCTCTATTAGCAAAGTATTTGTCGATCGGCCGATCCTGTCGGCCGTGCTGTCGATTCTGATTCTCGTCGCCGGCCTGGTGGCGATTCCGAATTCGCCGGTCAGCGAGTATCCGCAGGTTGCGCCGCCGACGATTCAGGTCACGGCGCGGTATCCCGGCGCCAACCCGAAGACCATTGCCGAGACGGTTGCGGCACCGCTGGAAGAAGCCATCACCGGCGTCGAGTACGTCAGCTACATGAAATCGGCGTCGTCGTCGGACGGCACGTTGTTGCTGTTTGTCACGTTTGATCTGGATGCCGATATCGACCTGGCTGCCATCCAGGTTCAGAATCGCGTGGCGCAGGCATTGCCCCGTTTGCCCGAGGCCGTTCGCAACCTGGGCGTGACCACGGTCAAGGCTTCACCGAACATCACGCTGGTCGTGCACCTGCTGTCGCCCGACGGCAGCTATGACGATCTGTATCTGTCCAACCTCGCAACGCTGCGCGTCCGGGATCAGCTGGCGCGACTGGAAGGCGTCGGTCAGGCCCAGGTATTCGGTGCCGGCGACTACGCAATGCGGGTCTGGATTGATCCGGAGCGTGCTGCCCAGCGCGGTCTCACCGCCGGCGATATCGTAGCCTCGATCCGCGAGCAGAATATTCAGGTTTCAGCGGGCACCATTGGCGGTGCACCGCAGCCAAATGATGCGGGCGTCCAGTTTTCGCTGAATGCTCAGGGCCGGCTGGATACGCCGGAGCAGTTCGAAGCGATCATCTTGCGTAGCGATGCCGACGGCGCCGTCACCAGCCTCGGTGACGTGGCCCGGGTCGAGATCGGTGCGGCGACCTACTCGATTTCATCGCAGTTGAACAACGACGATGCCGCGGCCATCGTCATCTTCGAATCACCGGGTTCCAACGCGATTGAACTTTCGGACCGGATCCGCGCGACCATGGCCGATATTGCCGAGACTTTTCCTCCCGGCATCAGCTGGGATGTGGCCTACGATCCGACCGTGTACGTGCGCTCTTCGATCGACTCGGTCATCAGCACCCTGCTTGAAGCCATTTTGCTGGTGGTGCTGGTGGTGGTGTTGTTTCTGCAGACCTGGCGCGCCTCGCTGATTCCGTTGATCGCAGTGCCGGTGTCGATCATTGGCACCTTCGCCGTGCTGTTGCTGTTGGGCTATTCGATCAACGTGCTGACGCTGTTCGGGCTGGTATTGGCCATCGGCATCGTCGTCGACGACGCGATTGTCGTAGTGGAAAACGTCGAGCGCCACATCGACGACGGTATGCAGCCGCTCGCTGCCGCGCACCAGGCCATGCGCGAAGTCTCCGGGCCAATCATTGCAACCACGCTCGTGTTTGTGGCGGTCTTTGTGCCGCTGGCTTTTTTGGGTGGCGTGACCGGGCGCTTCTACAGCCAGTTCGCGATGAGCATTTCGATTGCGGTGTTGATCTCCAGCATCAACTCGCTGACTCTTTCCCCGGCACTGTCGGCCGTGTTGCTGAAGTCAAAAGAGGCGCGCAAGGATTGGCTCGGTCGCGTAATCGACCGGATCTTCGGGCCGGTGTTTCGCGTGTTCAATCGATTGTTCAGCCGCGGCTCCAATGCGTATTCGAACGGCGTGGGTGGCTTGATTCGACGTTCGCCGATCCTGCTGGGCATGTATGGTCTGCTGATCGTGCTGACGATCGTGACGTTCCTGGCCGTGCCGCGTGGATTTATTCCCACCCAGGACAAGCAGTATCTGTTCGGCGGTATTCAGCTGCCGGAAGGCGCCACGCTGGCCCGGACTGAACAGGCCATGGCGCAAATGGCCGAGATTGCCTTGGCGACGCCGGGCGTGGCCAATGCGGTCCAGTTTCCCGGCCTGAATGCGGTGCATTTTGTCAACACGCCGAACATCGGTACGATGTTCATCGGCCTGGACCCGATGGACGAGCGTGAGTCTACGGCCCAGGAACTCGCCAACCAACTGAGTATGGCCTTTGGCGAACTGCAGGACGGGCTGGCCTTTGCGTTCATGCCGCCGCCGGTATTCGGCTACGGCAACGCCGCTGGCTTCGAGATGTACGTTCAGGATCGGGATAGCCTGGGCTATGGCGAGCTATATACCCAGGTGCAAGCCATGACCGGCGCATTCATGCAGCGCGAGGGCTTTGGTCCGGGCGCGGTGTTTTCGTCCTACCAGGCCAACGTGCCGCAGTACGACGCGCTGGTTGATCGGGTCAAGGCCAAGCAGCAGGGCCTGCTGCTGAACGATGTGTTTGCGACGCTTGAAGTGTACCTGGGCGGTGCCTACATCAATGATCTGAATCTGTTTGGTCGAACCTATGGCGTGTATGCGCAGGCCGACGCGCCGTATCGCGATGAGGTGTCTGATATCGATGAGTTGATGACGCGTAACCAGGCAGGCGACATGGTGCCGCTGGGTAGCGTGATCGAAGTGCGGGAAAGTTTTGGGCCTGATCCTGCCATCCGCTATAACGGCTTTCCGGCCGCGGATCTTCAGGGTGCGCCGTTTACGCCGGACATTTCCTCTGAACAGGCGCTCGAGATTGCCGATGAGATTGCCGGCAACGTGCTGCCGGTAGGCATGGACTTCGAATGGACCGGGCTGACCTATCAGCAGATCTCGCAGGGCAACGTCGTGCTCTACGTGATGGTGTTGTGTGTCCTGCTGGCCTTTCTGGTGCTGGCCGCATTCTATGAAAACTGGATGCTGCCGCTGGCCGTGATTTTGATTGTGCCGATGTGCCTGCTGTCGGCCATTGGCGGTATCTGGTTGTTGAATACCATTCGCGGCCTGTGGTTCGGTATCCAGATTGGCACCGGCGCCATCCTGCCGCCGCCGATGTCGGTGCCGCCGACCTTCATCGACATCAACGTGTTTACCCAGATCGGTCTCGTGGTATTGATGGGCCTGGCCTGTAAAAACGCGATTTTGATTGTTGAGTTCGCGCGTGATCTGGAGCGAGAAGGGCGCGGCATTGTCCAGGCTGCCATTGAAGCCAGCCGGATTCGGCTGCGGCCGATTCTGATGACCAGCTTTGCCTTTATTGCCGGCGTCACGCCGCTGGTCTTTGCAAGCGGTTCCGGTGCCGAAGTGCGCCACGTCATGGGCGTGACGGTGTTCGGCGGCATGCTCGGCGTGACCTTCTTCGGGCTGGTACTGACGCCGGTGTTCTATGTCGTGCTGCGCAAGCTCGAATCGCGCTGGTCCAGCCGCCGATCGTCCAGGTCGGATTCGGACCATGAGTCGGAGGTTGCACATGAAAGCTGATCCCCTTTCACGACAAGCCCGGTTGAGTTTGCTGGGACTGTGCGCTCTGGCGCTCAGCGGCTGCGTAACGGTGGGTCCGGATTATGAACCGCCGGTGACCGTGCTGCCCGAGCGGTTTGATCAAGCGATGGAGGTCGGCGGGAATGGCCAAGCGATCGGCGTGGATACCGACCCCTGGCAGCAGTTCGAAAGCCCTGAACTCGACCGGTTGATTGCGCGCGCGCTTGAAGCGAATACCTCGATCGAGCAGGCGCTGGCTCGTTTCGAAGAAACGCTGGCGCTGTCGGGCCTGTCGATCTTCAGCCTGTTTCCAACCGTCGACATTGCCGCCGATGCCGAGCGCGCCGAGTTCAGTGAGCAGGATCCGTTTGCGCCGCCGGATCAAACGCTCGGCATTGTCGAGACCTGGCGCGCCGGTTTCGATATGAACTGGGAAATCGATTTGTTTGGCTCACTGAAATCGCAGTCGATGGCGATTGCACAGCGCGCCGAAGCCGATGCCGCTGCTTATAAAGACATCCAGATCACGATCGTGGCTGAAACAGCCCGGGCCTGGTTTGCGCTGCTCGGGGCACGCCAGCAAGTGAATCTTCAGCAGCAGCAGCTGGACGTACTGCAGCAAAGCGAATCGATTTTGAAACTGCTGCAGGAAAAAGGGCGGGGCACGGCACTCGACGTCGCCCGCGCGCGAACTCAGACCGAGACGCTCAGAGCCGAGCTGGCGCTGGCGCGTGCCGACGTTGTCCGTAATGAACAGCGCCTGGCCGTGTTGACGGCGTGGCCGGTTGCCACGCTGCGCGAGGCGCTCGATCCAATCGCGTCGCTACCGAGCCTGCCGGCGCTTGAAGCTGAAGGTAATCCTGCCGACTGGCTGCGCCGGCGACCGGATATTCGCAGCGCCGAGCGTCGCCTGGCCGCAGCCACCAGCGATATCGGCGTCGAGACGGCCGAGTTCTTCCCCAAAGTGGAGCTGTTGGGGAGCTTTGGCTGGACGGCCGAGTCGGCCAGCGGCATTGGCAGTTCAGCCGCGCAGCGCTGGGGCATCGGGCCCTCGATACGTTGGCGAATTTTCGATTTCGGCCGGATCCGCCAGCGCGTTCGAGCCGCCGATGCGGCTGCCGCCCAGGCCTTGGCCCTATACGACGAAACCGTGCTGATTGCGCTCGAGGAAACCGAAAACGCACTAGCCGGCTTTCGCGCGCAAACCGAACATCAGGCCGCGCTCAGCGATGCATCCAGTGCCGCCAACCGCGCACTGGAATTAGCCGACCTGCGCTTTAAAAACGGTGCCGACAGCTTTCTGGACGTGCTCGACGCCCAGCGCACTGCGCTGGAACTGGAGCGCGAAGTCGTGCGTGCTAAAACCGATCAGGCCACTGCACTGGCGCGGTTGTACAAGGCGCTTGCGGGAGGGCTGGGGACAGGTTGATCAGATTGGCTTGCAACCGGAATAGAACTATTGCAATGCCGTTCCTCGCCGAACAGGACCTGTGTTCCGGGTCAAACCTCCGGAACAATCGGGAGCCGTGCTGCTTTCGTCGTTGGACGCGAGAATAAAATGGCGTTATAGTGAAGAATGCCGCACAAAATTAACGAATTTCCAGAGGGTCCGTGTCATGCCAAAAACTCCCAAACGCTCAATCGTTCTAAAGTCTTTGCTGCTAATCAGTCTTGTATTTGGTGGGGTCCTGGCCACTCCCTTGATGGCTCAGGATGAGGAGTCATCGGCTGCAACCAGGATTGTATCTCCGGCAGTCAGCCCGGACTTCAATCGAGGTGTTGCCAGCATCGAAGGCCAGCTGTTCGTGGGGACTTCTCAGAACTCGAATGATCCGACCGATACATTAAACGACGTTTTTGCGGTTAATCCGAGCACGGACAGTTCAACCAGTATCCTGTCCGAAGTCCAGGTCTGGGGTGCAACGGCTGATCTAGCCAATCAGCGGGTGTTGTT
>CAKZPB010000131.1 GCA_937138395.1 uncultured Pseudomonadota bacterium | reverse complement strand
AGATCCAGCGTCGCAGCAGGTCCACTGGCAGTGCCGGTAATGCTGAACGCCACACTGGCCGTGTCGATTACCTGACCAAGTGTATTGAGCAACTGACCGTTGAGCGTGTAGGCACCACCTAGCAGACCGGATGCAACCCAGTCCAGATCGACCGACACCGAATCGCCGGAGTTCACGTCGGGAAAGATCACCGGCTGGAACGTAGCCGCCACTTCGCCCTGATCATCAACGAGTTCCAGTTCAACTTGATAACTCGCTTCGATTCCACCTGAATTACCAACGCCAATCGTGAACACGACCGGATCGTCCGGCGCATAGATCGTCGCATCGCTAAGCAATTGCAGCGTGCCGCTGGCATTGGCGGCCTGGAACGGTACGGAACGCTGGTTATTGCCCTCACGACACTCCTCAGCCAGGTCCGGATAATCGATCACCGCAAAAAGCTGACCGTCTCCGTCGAGCGTGATTTCGCCGAGATTGACGGTCTGAAACCGCGCCGCGCGTAGCGTATCGAGTCGCGTTTCAGTCAGCAAAATACCACCATCGGCCGGATCGCCCCGGAACACCCCCAGTCGCGGCGGTTCATGTGCATCGACCGGACCGGCATTGCCGACGCGTGCCTGCACCGTCGGCAGGTTGCCCGGGCCCTGATCGATCAGACGCAGATTACCGAGGGTAAAGTCAGGACGCCCGAGTGGGTCCGGCAGCGGACTGCGCTGCACTCGATAGGTGTTGTGCGTCAGCCATGACGGCGTCTCAATCAACGGAACCGTGCTGTCTTCATTGACATCATTGATATGAAATGCATGCGAACCCCAGACCGAGCCGGCATCGGCCCATGCGCCATCGCGGGCTTTGAATACGCGTAAGCCAGGCGTGACGCCTGCGACCAGATCACGGTCATAACCCGTCAATAGGATTTCAGCCTGTTTGTCAGCGTCGACGTCAGCGACGATCGGGTATTCAAACACGGTTGGTGAGATATGGCGTGTTTCATACAATAATGTGCCGGTGCGGGCATCAAAGATTCGGAAATCTTCTTCATCGATATGCATGATCTCGAACAAGCCATCGTTCTCGAAATCAAATACGGTTGCGCTGGTCAACCCCGAGTTGTCGACGACATCGGCGGTCCATTTGACCGTGCCATCGGTTTCAAATACGGTGACCCGGAAGTTTGAGGAGGTAATAATCTCAGGCAAGCCATCGTCATCCAGATCGATGATCGTTGGCGCGCCCATACTTTCAAAATCAGGAGAATTCACCGGCCCCCAAATCGTTTCGCCGGTATGTTCAAGCAGATACATTTGCTCATGACTGACCAACACAAGCTCGGCAAAATCGTCCAGATCGAAATTGCCGATGCCGACATAGCCTGAGCGTGATTGCGGCGTTCCACCGACATCTGAAAAACCATCGGGATTGATATCGCCGCGATGCCAGACTGTATTGCCCTCAAAGTCATACAGGGTTCGCCCGGCAATGACGTCGGTAATACCATCAAGATCAATATCGGCTGCAACTGCTGCCTGGCTGAAGGCAACTTCGACGGGTACTCCACCATCGGTTCCACCGCCGTCGAATTGTCCCTCCCAGAGTTGCTCGCCAGTCAGTCCGCGGTAGGCCAAACGACCGAGAATGACTTCAGCTTCGTTGTCGCCTTCCAAATTGACAATGATCGGCATATCGTAAACATGCGGCGGCGGGGGGATGAGAACCTGCGGCACGTTGGGTGTGTCGATGCTTGTTCGCCACTTCAGCTCGCCGTCATGCTCGAACGCAATAATTTCCTCGCGATAGCCGCGTACGACGACGATTTCGGCGATGCCATCATTATCGATATCGCCCAAGGCTGGCGAAGTAAATTGCGAAAGTCGAATATCCGTCCGCGACCAGTGCTCACGCCCGTCATCACCACTGACGGCCACCAGGGCCGTTTGTGAAGGCGAATTACTGTTCCTAAGACCGGCGACAAACACGA
Organism: uncultured Pseudomonadota bacterium; assembly: GCA_937138395.1. Lineage (GTDB taxonomy): Bacteria > Pseudomonadota > Gammaproteobacteria > Xanthomonadales > Wenzhouxiangellaceae. Next base: position 10,856 of record CAKZPB010000131.1, on the reverse strand, counting down.
TGTCGGGCACATCAAACTGATTGATCAATCCATCCCCGTTATCGTCGGTTAGCTGACCGACAACGGGCACCTGGCTGATGGAATTGATCTGCGGGTTGGTGGAAAGGCCATCCCAACGCCAGGCCTCGAAGATGCCATCGTCACCAATAAAGGCCGGGGTCGCTCGACAGCCGAGCAGCGTGGTTGCAACGTTATTGGTTTCATCCTGCTCCGGTACTTCATTGGCGAAATCCACGACCAGCGCAAACGGCGCATCGCGGAACGTCAGTGTGGCATCGACGGCAATCGATACATCGGCCGTGGATCCGATTGGCAGGTCGTCGCTGACGCGCACAAAACCGATTTCGGGTTCCGTTTCGGGCTGATAAGTGCCATCTTCGTTCGCATCGATAAATGCGATGAGATCAAAATCCTGTGTGAGGCCGGACGTGCCCTGATTGGTAATCTCGGCCGTCAACTGGTCCCGGAGAACGTAGCTATCCGGGTCGGTCGAAGTCAGCGAACTACCGGTCATGACCAGATCAGGGAAATAGAACTGCAATGCGGTCGGCTTCAGACTGACTTGTCCGACGTCTCGCGTTTCCAACGGCAGAATCGGCACCAGTAAACGCGCCGGGTCGAATGCATCGGCGGTGATTTCGATCGAAGTATTCGGACCGGCCAGGTCATCAATAACAAAGCTGCCGTCGGCCGCTGATCGCACGGTCTGCTGACCACCAGGATCATTGATGACGAGCAGTGCATTTTCAATCGGCTGGCGGTTTGCCTGGTTGACGACAACGCCTACAATTCGGCTGCTATTAGCGCCTGGCGGGGTCTGGCCGGTCGGGTAAAGAAGTGGCGAGAAATCGAAAATCTGGCCAGGCACCAATAATGTTCGAACTTCGACATTATCGAAGCCGACGCCGCTGGCAACGATATCGACCAGGCCATCGACACTGAATTGCTGTGTATGCAGTCCTGACTCATCACTCAGTGTGGTCGAAAGCACAGTTCCAGAAACGGCATCAAGTACATCGATCTGGATATCTTCGAGCGGCAGATCCGATTGCCCGGAGCGGACGGTGCCGCTGACCCGCGTACCCAATAGCGGCTCGTCGAGCGCAGTCAACTCGGCAGAAAATTCAAGAATGCTGTTCGGTAGCAGTGCGGCCGTGCCCGACAGGCTGGAATAGTCCGGTGCGCTGATACGAAGCTCGACTGGACCGGACTGGACCTGGAGGATCTGGAACTGACCGGCCGCATCGCTCACCGCCACTAAATTATCCGGCAGCACCCTGATCGTTGCGCCGGCGATTGGTTCTGCGGTCTCACCATCCGAAACAGTGCCGCGAACAATACCCAGCGTATTTGCGTCATCACCTGATTGATTCAGGCGAACTTCGCCCAGATCGCTGAGTTGATCCGGCAGCAGTGAAAATTCAAAACTGACGGGCTGCAAGCCGGGGAACTCGATGGTTGCGAGATACGGTCCGGGAACCAGCGAAGTGCTGAAGATACGTCCATCGTCATTGCTGACAAGCGTAGCGTTTGCAGCGCCGCTCAACACCATTTCAGCACCGGCAATCGGCAAGAGTGTTTCGGCATTTACAATGCGAACAGTCAGCCCAGACAAGCCGGGACTGCTGACCGGCTGCGCAAATTGATACAGGGCGCGTAACGCGAGCGATGTTTCAAACGCATCGTCGACGAAGCTGCCGTTGGCCATTTGTTGTAGCTGTAGCCAGTTCTGTATCGTTTCAATCTCACTTCGATCGACATCCAGCCCGAGCAGTGCCAGCAATGCCAGTGAGGTTTCAAATACCGAGCCGTAACTCTGGTCGGACTGCTGCTGAGAAAGCAGATAGCCACGCACCTGGTTGATTGGTGTAGTCAACTCAAAGCGATTGCGGTAGGCAAGCAGCGTCAGCGCGATCTGGGCGCTGGCGTAGACCGAACTTGAGCCGTCTTTCACCGATTGCCAACCACCATCCCCATTCTGGTTCTGCGCGAGATAGCTGATCGCCGAAGCTGCAGCGCTGCCTTCACCACGACCGCTTCGGTCGAGTGCCAGCAGCACGATTGAGGTCGTCAACGGATCATCCTGAAAGCCGGGGTGACTCGGAAATCCACCATTGCTTAATTGTTCCGCCAACAGCGATTCAATCAAACTTGATGCAACCAGGCCCTGATCGAGACGAAGCACAGCCTGAATGGCGATCGAGCCCAGTGACTGATCGTTAGTCTCCAAAACCAGCGGTCGTAACTGGTCAAATGAATCGGTCCGATTCAGTAACGCCAGCGTACGCCAGGCTTCGGTATTGGTCATTGACTGCCCAGCAATATCCGAAGGCCGGTGCACTCCTTCAGTGGTTAGGCGGTCGTCCAGCCAGCCAACGCCTTGCTCGATGCTTTGGGCCATGATCTGGCCGGATAACAGGATTAAAATCAGCACGGTCGGAAGAGTTCGAAAAAGAGACTGGATCACGGTTGTTCTCCCTCGAATCCATCACTGAAAATTCGGTCATCCGGTGGCGGTTCACTGTCCAGAATCAAAATCACCATGGCTTCACGCTGTTCGCCAGAAGGATCAACAGCCAGGTAGTGCCAGCGATCTTCGCTGATGCCTGGTACCGCCAGTTGATATTCAAAGCCACCGTCCATGGAAAGCGTAACGCTGCCAAATTCCGGCTGTTCACCCATTAAGGCCAGCAATGCATCCTGATCGGGATCGATGTCGTTGCTTAAGACACCCTCGCTTGCCGGAATCGACAAGGAGTTCTCATCGCCAAGATTACGAATGTAAATATCGTCTACTGCTACCGGCGGATCATTCAATGGTTGAAGCGTGATTTCAAGTAAAACAGGCAGAGAATTCAGGACGCCATCAGAAACAACATAGCGGATGCGTTCCGTTCCGACAGCATTCAGATCTGGTGCATAGACGACGTGACCTGCGGGCAGGGATTGCAGTTCGCCGAATGCCGGGCTGTCGATGATCACCAGCTCCAGCGGATCATTATCCGGATCGCTATCGTTGGCAAGCAGGCTCTGCAGATTGCGTGTATCGAGTACGCTATCTTCCGGGATCAGGAACTGTTCACCCACCGCTATCGGTGCCTGATTCCCGCTATTTTCTACTGTGATAACCACACGGCCTTCGGCACCATCCTGTCCGTCATCAACGATGTAGAGAAACTCATCCTGACCGGAAAAACCAACCGAAGGAAGATAACTGAAACTGCCGTCCAGCTCAAGCGATAGTTCACCGTGCGCTGGTTCAGTCTGGACAGTTGCACTGAGGCTGTCCATTTCAACGTCGGTATCGTTTTGCAGCACGCCCTGAGCAGTATCGACCAGCAGGGTCTGGCCTGCGGATGCGCTGTAAAAATCCGTACCTGCATCCGGCGGATCATTGATTGGCAGAATGTCAATCAAGGCTTCGACCGAGGACGAATTCTGTTCACCATCAGTAACTTGATAGAGAAACTGATCTTGTCCGAAGAAGTTCGTTTCTGGCCGATATTCAAACTCGCTACCATCCAAAACCAGAATACCGTTGCCTGGCGGGTCGATCAGTACGATACCGATGTCATCACCATCAGGGTCGAAATCGTTATCAAGCAGGCTGCCGACTTCAGCACTGGTCAACAACTCATCTTCATTCATCAGGAATGACTCACCCAGTGCAATCGGTGGTTGATTATTTGCACCGCCGACCGTGATCGATACTTGACCGATATCGATTGCATCCAGATCCGTGACCGCATAATTGAACTGCTCAAGACCCTCAAAGCCGGGGTTTGGCGTGTACTCGAACGAACCGTCTGTATTCAGCAAGATCTGACCGTGATCGGGTTGATCAATTGCTTCAACCAGCAACTCGTCCGAATCGATATCGTCGTCATTGGCAAGCAGGCCATTAGCGGCCAGCACTTGCAAGGTCGCATTCTGATCGACCCGATACGTGTCGTCCTGTGCAACAGGCGGGTCATTCTGCGCAATGATAGTCATGCTAGCGGTCACTTCATCCGACAGCAGCGTACCGTCAGACACGCGGTATAGGATTTCATCCTGACCGAAGAAATCAGGGTCTGGGACATAGCGAAAATGGCCGTCATTGAAAAGATCGAATTGGCCATGTATCGGCGGCTGGGTGATTTCGACAATCAATTCATCGTTATCGAAGTCGCTGTCATTCTCGAGCAGACTGGAAAATGAGTATGATTCGAACACGCCATCTTCTAGTACCAGATAATCCTCACCAACCGCCTGGGGTGGATTATTGGTCGCAGCAAAAATATTCAGCGTGACTCTGGCCAGATCACTGACGCCGTTCGCTTCGGCGCTGTAGGTAAATCCATCGATACCTTCAAATCCGTCCGGTGCGCTGTAAGAAAAGCCTCCGTCCGGCTGAAGCGCTACGACACCAACCTCAGGCTCGACAATCAATACGACCTGCAATGAATCGGCTCCGCTCAGCGTGTCGTTAGTGAGTACGCCAGGAGGAGCCACGTCCAGATCCGGGCCCTGGAACGTATAAAAATCGTTTGCCGCATTGATTTCGACATCCGGTTCAACCGGGCTGACGGTAATTGTCACGGTGGCCGAGTCGACCGCGCCCAGACCATCATCAACCTGATAAGTGAAACGGTCGACTCCGGCAAATACACCATCCGGTTGGTAAACAAAACTGCCGTCCGTCTCCAGTTCCAGCAAGCCTCGAGTGGGCGGCAAGATCAATGCAGAGGTCAGCGACTGAAGATCAACATCCAGATCGTTGGTCAGCACCCCCTGTTCTGCTGCTACAACGAGCGGCTGGCCCTGTGGGGTCTGATAATCATCATCTGCTGCAACGGGAGCGTCATTGACTGGCGTGACCATGATTTCCACCGATTCATCGCTGAATAATCCGGTGGTATCAAAAATTCGATAGGTGAAGGAATCGACACCATTGAAATTGACATCAGGTACATAGCTAAACCCACCATCAACTTCCAGCGTCAGACTGCCATTTTCTGGCTGTACCAGCAACTCAGCGTCAGCAAACCCGTCGCCATCGACTTCTTCATCATTGCGCAGTACCCCTTGTGGCTCGGGAGCGATCAGCACCTCATCCTCGGCAATGCGATAGGTATCCGGTTCGGTTTTCGGCGCATCGTTGACCGGCAACACGGTAATCACCGCGGTACCGATGTCGAAACCATTGACATCATCTTCTACTCGATAATTGAATCGATCCTGACCATGAAAATCAAGATTTGGTGTGTAGGTAAACGCACCGTTCGAGCTGATCGAGACCTGCCCGTTACACGGACCACAGGCACCATCCGGAGACGCTAATCGGGCTCTTAGCTCATCGCCATCGATATCAAAATCATTGCTTAACAGACCCTGTGCGCTTGAGACGGTCAGTACGGTGTCTTCATTCACGGAAAAACTGTCGTCGACTGCCTGAGCCGGTGAATTGACTACAATTTGGGCAGTAGCAGGTTCACTGATGCGCCCTGTTGCATCAATCAGCTCATAAACAAAGGTATCGGTTCCAGAGAACCCCTCATTGGGTGAGTATGAGAACGTGCCCAGCTCAGAAAATGTCAATGTGCCATTCTCGGTCGTCGCAACCAGCCGTGCAATCAATGGCTCCAAATCAAGGCCTTGTGCGGCCTGCCAGGGCACTGCGCCGGGCCAAGGCCTTAAATCCGGGTCAAAATCATTTGCCTTGAATCCATCGTCTGGGTCGTTGACGATTAAATCCGTATCGCGTTGGGTAAGAAACGAATCATCTGCTGCTATCGGCGCATCCGGCACAGGCAACACAGAGACTGTGATTGTGCCGGGAACGGAGTTTGCAATCCTGCCGTCGGTTATCCGATATGTGATTTCCGTCTCGCCGTAGAAGTGGGCAAATGCACTGAGCCGGGTTTCCGTAGGTAAGGCCAGGTCGTCGGCAGAAAGCCTCGTTACGATACCGCTCGATATCGGCCTGCCACCAGAAAAGGAGTTAGTCCATAGTGCGACCGTATCGCCATCGGCATCGAAATCATTGACTAATGGCGAAACAACAACTACTTGACTATCTTCTTCGATGACATACTGGTCCTCGACCGTGACGGGCGGCGCATTGACGCGCAACGTTACAATGGCCTCATCACTGATCCCGGTTTCAACCTGGAACACACGATAGCGGAAGGAATCGGTGCCCGAGAAATCGAAATCAGGCGTGTACTGAAAACTGCCCGTTATTGGATCAAGCTCCAGCAAACCAAATTCAGGATCTTCAAGCACTTCGAAATTGACTACAAAATCCTCATCGACATCATCGTTAAAGCCAATAAACTGATTGGGAGATTGGGTGCTGAACAATGTGTTTCTAAGTACGGAATAATCGTCATCACGCGCGAATACACCGTCATTTCTTGATTGGACATCAATCGTAACGACTGCAGCATTGCTGATATCCGTACCATCGAAGGCCTGATAGATAAAGAAGGTTTCACCGGTGAAATCTGGCCACGGATTGACTGAAAAACTGCCATCCAGATTGACATTCACATCCAGTCGGGACCCCCGTAAAGAATCTGCACTGACGAGGAAGGCAGTCAATTGAGTTAGTGGAGTATCGGCATCTTCATCATTGATCAGTAGGCCATCCCCTGCATCGACTGTCAGTGTTTCGTCTTCGATAGCAATATATTCATCCGGTATGGCTCGTGGAAAGCTGGTCACACCGACCGGCAAAGTCACCGTTGCTACATTTGATTCGGATAGTCCGTCCGAAGCCTGATACGAGAAAGTATCAATCCCTACGAAACCTTCATTTGGTATGTACGTGAAGGTTCCGTCGGGATTTAGTTCAAGCATGCCATTGAACGGAAAATCTCTGAGTACGGCGCTTAGTTCATCATCCTCAGGTGCATCATGGTCATTGACCAACAAGCCTTGATCCGGATCACTGATTTCTATTAGAGAATCCTGGTCCACGAAATAGACGTCATTGGTTGCAGTCGGGGGCTGTGTTACGTTGATCTGAACGGTCGCCAGGCTTTCGGCACCAGAAGCATCGATTGCGCGATATTCAAAGGTATCCAGGCCACGAAAGTTCACCTCGGGGACATAGCTGAATGAACCGTTCGTGTTCAGTTGTAGCGTTCCAAACTCAGGTTCCATGATCAATTCAGCCTGAAGTTCTTCATTTTCTGCATCGCTATCGTTTTCCAGCACACCGGGAGCAGCAACCATCAATTCAACATTTTCATCAGCAATATAGGTATCAGACAGCGCTTGAGGCGGGTCATTGACTGGGTTGATGTTCAAGGTCACCTCAACGGCAGGTGAGCTGGTGACATCGTCCTGCAGGAAATAACTGAATGAATCAATGCCAAAATAGTTTTCTTCTTCAGGCTGATAGACAAAGCTGCCATCATTGTCAACCTGGACTTGCCCGAATTGCGGCTGCGACTGCACGATGATGCGCAGATCTCCTTGAGCGATTGCGCTGTCGTTGGCCAGCAGACCCTGATCTGCTGAAACAAGAAACACTTCGTCTTCAAACAGTTCATAGCTATCTGCAACCGCGAGCAGCGTATCGTTCACGGTTATAGTCACAGTAGCTTGATCGGACAAGCCTTCCGGATCGTTTGCTTCATAGGTGAATTGGTCCTGGCCTACGAAACCGGCATTTGGCTGGTAAGTAAAGCTGCCGTTGGAGTTCAACGCGAGTGTGCCTGAGTTTGTCGTACTCAGCGTTCTAACCAACAAGGCATCCTGATCCGGATCGCTATCATTGGCTAAAACACCCAGGCTTGCATCCACGCTCAGCAGCTCGTCCCGATCCGCCACATAGCTGTCGTTATTCGCTATCGGCGGTTCATTGACATTGGTAATCGTAATACGAACCGTGGCGGGCAACGAGGCGAAGGATGGCGTAACGAGACGATAGGTAAACGTATCGGTACCTGACGATATTGTTGGTGTATACGTAAAAGCACCATCAGCATCAAGCAGTAATTCTCCAAGCTGTGGATTGGTTTCAAGCACAAGCTCCACTGCATCGGTGGAGGTGATCGTATCGTTGGCAAGCAGGCCTGCGGCTGCAGCAATCGACAGTACCTGATTATCAAACAGGCTATAGGCGTCATCCTCTGCATTATTAGGTTCTTCGACATTCAGTCGAACCGTTGCGGCAGCACTTACATTTGAACCGTTACTGACTACATAACGGAACTGATCCTGTCCCACAAAATCATCGTTTGGCGTATAGCCGAAGCTCCCATCGGAGGCCAGTGAAACATCGCCAGATGCGGGCAGGCCGACCAGTACTGCAAACAGCGATTGGCCTTGCGGGTCGAAATCATTGATCAACAAACCCTCATCCGCCTCAATCTGGAGCTCCCCGTTCGCGGGCAGCTCGTATTGATCATTCAAAGCAACCGGATTGCCTCCGCCGGGTTCTTCAACAAAGAAACGGCTCTCTTCAAATGGACTGAACGCAATGGTTTCGTTCTCTCCGGTGAGTATTACCGTCCTGGCACCAGGTTCGGCACCAGAACCGATAATCAGGTCAAAATCCAACCTGCTGCCATCGCTGGTTGCCGACACGTTTTCAACCACGATGTCTTCCTCGGGATCAACGCTTACCGCGACTACGCCATCAAGCCCCTGTCCTAAAACCGTCATTGTTACGCTGCTGCCGGCATCCACTTGATCCGGCAAGAGTTCAGTGGCGACTGCCCCTTTGATTACACTGACGGTATTGGAATAGAGGTCCAGTTCCGGGTCAGACTGATTGCCCATGCCTTTTTGCACACCCAGCAACGGCGTTACAAAGCGGTCGGCAATCTGAGCCGGGTCAATAATAAACAGCGTGTTGAACGGATCTTCAATGCTGCTGCTCGATTGGTTGATACCATTGACCCGCAGAACTCGCGCACCTAGTTCAGCCTGCGCATTTGCAAGCACGGTCAAATTAGCGACACGATCATTGATTGGGGTGAAGTCCTGCAAAATCAGGTCATCAGGTGGCAACAAGCCAGCTGAAGTTGCCTGTGAAAAGTTCTGCCCCTGCACAACAAAGTTTCTTGGCTGACCATCTCGGACGAGAAAATTCGGTGTAATACCCTCAACCACTGGTGCTGCAGCTTGTATTTGCAATAACTGGGGTGCAATCAAAACACCGCTATCGGTAATCAAACGAACTTCGCGCTCAAAAAGCGGCGCATCGTTCGCCACCTGAATATCGACTTCGACAACATCATCGCTGACAGTCAAGGTTGCATTGAGTACTTGAATCCCGGCAGGGGGTACGAGTTGGACTTCACTGGTCGAAACCAATTCATTACCTTGGATACGCAACCTCACCGTCTGATCGAGTAAGACAATCTCTGGATCGATCGAGACAACGCCCGGTCCTTTGATAACGCCGGTGATCGGCGACGTCAAGAATGATTTACTCAACCCTGGCGTACCACGCTGAACACCTAGCAAGGGCGAGGTGAGTCGATCCAACACGCGCAATTGTTGATCCGAAATGATTAACGTATTCGCCGTGCTCTGCAGGGCTGTTGAAATTCCGCTGCGCGTGCGGACCTGGACGAGACGAGGTTCAGCATTAGCGTCTGTTTGAACCTGAATTGGTACGGTAATCAAAGTGCCTTCATCGTTGACGACTGCAGGCTCTCCAACAATGACACCGGACGCTGGCGTGACCAGAATATCGGGGATGGGATCATCCAGTCCACGTGCACTTCCCGTGAAAGGCAAGCCGCGCAGATTCCGACCCCGGATCACCAGGTCAAACGTATCTCCCCGGGTAACCAAGTTCGGCGAAATGCTGTCGATCTCAGGACTTGCAGCCTCTATCACTACGAGACTTGATTTTTCTACCAGCTCGGGGATTTGATTGCCTTCCGCGTCGATTAACACCAGTCGACGCAACCCCGGCACTGCGTCTGGCTCAACATCGACATCGAGCGAAACCTGCGTGCCATCGCCGTTCGGAGTGATCGAAGTCACCGTAATGCCCTCGCCCGGCTCAATCAAGGCTTCCGATACGGATAACTCGACGCCTTCGACAAGGATCGATTGAGCATCTTGTCCGGTAGCCAGTCGATTCGGCGTCAGAGCGCTAATGCCAGGGCCAAAATGAAGGCCCATTTCAGCACTCAAGATAAAGATTGATTCGGGTTGATTCTCCGGTTGTCGAACAACACCCAACAACGGAGCCATTAGCTCGACTGTTTGAACATCAATCGTATTTTTCTGCACGCCAATGGGCGCGTTGACAAACACATCCCCCTCGTTCAAGGTAATCGGTATGCCGTTTGTCGCGGGTTGCGCAAGCGCAATGCCCGTTGGCAAAAATACCAACACCGCAAACAGCAGCACGCGGCAGTAATACAAGCCCAGGGTTCGATCGGCTTGTCGCAAGGATGGCACATGCCCGTCCATGTCGCTGCTGAAGCAGTCAGTCGAAGAAATCAGGAAGCCGGTTGGGGCACCACCACGGTTCGACCCGTCTCGGTTGTCAGTATCGTTTGCGATTCACCCGTCATGCTGGCAGCAAGCTGAACATGAACGACCGGTTCACCATTTGTGTATCGTGACAAGCTGAATCGTTGCTGTGAATCAGCCACGCTAAAGCTCAGCGTGGCCAGCAGCACGCTGCCGCCATCCGGCAGATTGACGCTGGCTGTAGCCACGCCATTAGGATCTGATCCCTGGAGCGCGGTGGAAATAGTTTCAACAGGCTCACCCGCCGGTGGCGTCAGGATTACAGTTAATGTGTTGCCGAGCGGCACGTTGAGTGACTCGATCACGACTTCGACCGGATTCGGCGTATCGCCCGGCAAGATGATGTCGGCGTTGCCGGTGGGGCT
>CAKZPB010000130.1 GCA_937138395.1 uncultured Pseudomonadota bacterium | reverse complement strand
GTTCGCGTGCTGCTGGCGGCGCATGGCGAAGCCGAGACGCCAGGCATGGCCGAAAATTTTCAGGTCAGTTGGCGCACCTTGAGCCATGCAGCCGATGTCATGAAGCTGCCTGCGCCATTGCGCCTGGTTATTTGCAGCCTGGCCGCAGTGCGCAAACGCTTTAGCGGCCGTCCCGGTTCCGCGCACAATCAGAACACGCGGGCACAGGCTGTTGCCCTACAACGCCGGCTCGATCATGATGCGAGCGGACGCTTTCGGGTTGAGCCGGCCTATGCGTCCTCGAAGCCGAGCCTTGAACAACAGCTTGAACCGGCCGCGGATCATGCCATCCAGTTGGTCATCAGCATGATTCCATCCGATTCTCGTCTGTCGTGTGGGCTGATCTGCCACGCGCTGGAAGGCAAGGCCGCTCAGCAAGCACAGACCAGCGTGTTGGCGCGCCTGTGGGATTCGCCGGAACTGATCGATGTGCATTGTCAGCATGTCGTGCAGCAGTATCCGCGAAACGTGGCGTCGGCATCGTGCCTGGTGCTGTTGCTGCACGGGACATTGGTGCGCGATCAGCAAGGCAACAAGCCGGGGTTTCATACCGGAGAACAGGAAAAAGCGGCCTATGCATCCGCGCTCCGCGATGCGCTCCAGGCCCTGCCGGAAGGTCCATGGACGCGCATCGAGCTGGCCTATCTGAATCACGGGGTGGGTGGTCAATGGTCCAGCCCGACGCTGGAAGAGCGGATGGATCAGCTGGCCGAGGAAGGCATCCACGATGTGGTGGTCTATGCCTGCGAACACCTGGTCGATGGGGGTGAGACGGCTGGTCTTCCAAGGACGCTGGCATCTTCCGGTGTCAAGAATGCACGGCTGTTGCCCTGCCTGAATTCATTCCCGCCGTTGATCGATTACCTGGCGAAGCGAGTGCTGGATGCCATGGAGCACCAGCAAGGATCGTGCTGCTGTGACCGGTGTCCGTTGATGGCTGACCGGCCGGATGCCGGGAAATCAGCGGTATGAAACTGGAGAAGGTCGGCGCCGCTAGCCGGTGGGAATAATCAACACCGCACCCGGATAAATCACGTCGTTATCAATCGAGTTGGCAGTGCGTAATCTATTCACGCTGACCGAATAGCGCTGCGCGATCGTACCCAGTGTGTCACCGCGCCTGACGATGTGCCGCGACGGCGTGCGGTTGGCAGCGAACCAGGTGCCCTGTGGCGCATTCTGGTTGAAGTAGTCGTTGACTCCGGCCGTGATTGCGGTTGCGATTTTCTGGCGATGCCTGCGTGAGCCCAGGTTCTTTTCTTCGTCCGGGTTGCTGATAAAGCCAACCTCGACCAATACCGATGGAACGTCATGCGATCGCAAGACCACGAAGTTGGCGCTTTCGACCTGGCGACGATGCGAGCGCTCGAAGGTATTGAGCGAGTCGAAGATGGACTGCGCGGCTTTCTGGCTGTATTCCATCGAGGCATTCTGCGACAGGTCGAGCAGGACCGAACGCAGCATGTCATCGGGTTGTTCGAGTTCAACGCCACCGATCAGGTCGGCCGCATTTTCACTTTCTGCCAGCAGGCGCGCAGCCTGGCTGGATGCGCCGCGGCGCGACAAGACAAACACCGAGCTGCCGCGCACTCGTCGGTCGCGAAACGCATCGGCATGAATGGACAGGAACAGGTCGGCGCGGGCGTCACGTGCACGCTCGAAGCGTTCGGTCAGCGGCACGTAGTAATCGCCGGTACGAATCATGACCGGCTGCATGCCGGGTGCATCTTCGATCTGGCTGGCCAGTTCACGCGCAATGGCCATGACGATGTTTTTTTCGTAGGTGCCGCCCGGCCCAATCGCGCCAGGATCTTCGCCACCGTGGCCGGCATCAATCGCAACAATCATGTCGCGATCTTCTTCGGGCAGGGCGCGGGCGACGGCCCGCACGCGTTCGGTTGCGGATTCTGCATTCTCGGGGAACAGGTCCAGCACCAGCCGGTGACCGTACTGGGCCGTGGGTGGAAGCAGGAAGCTCTTGGCTCTTGCGCTGCTCGACAGGTCAAGGACCACGCGCAGATCGGTGCCTTCGCGAATGCCATGACGGACATTGACGACCACACCGCTTTGCTCCGGATTGAGTCTCGGGTTCAGTTCCATGCTGGCCGAATCGATATCGACCACGACCCGATCCGGGCCATCCAGCGTGAATAAGCGGTAGTCGACCGGCTCGTCAAGATCGAGTACGACCCGGGTCTTGTCCGGGCTGGCCCAGACGCGCACATTCTCCACTTCGCTGGCATGCAGCAGCGAAAATGCAGCGGCCAATATCAGGCCGGTGATCAGTCTGGGCAAACAATTCATAGCAAAACCAGGGCACAACTTGGGTTCCTGTGGCTCACTATGCACCCATTTTTGGAAAAATTCAAGAGTCTAAATCCTATTATTTTTAAGAAGATACGACAGCTTTGCAGACAAAATCTTGAGCCAGGACCTGTTGCAGATGCAGTTGGAGGCCGGGCCTTTCGGCCATCTCGCCAAATTGTTAAGCTTGAAGGCAGGACTACAGCCGGTAGTTCATGACTGACTTGTTGCATACACCAAGGAGAACCGATGTCGAGTGACAACCTGCACGC
>CAKZPB010000129.1 GCA_937138395.1 uncultured Pseudomonadota bacterium | reverse complement strand
AAGCGATTCAGAGCGTCGCGAGCGCTTGACCAGGCGCAACCGCCGGCGCACAGGCGTCCGGAGCGTACAAGCAGTACGTGAGGAACCCGAGCACCGCCGGGTGCGGCTAGTCAAGTGCGCAGTAGCTCTGAATCGCTTTAAGCGGCGAAGTGGGCCTTCAGCTTCTTCATCGCCGCAGCTTCCAGCTGCCGAATACGCTCAGCCGAGACGCCATATTTGTCGGCCAGTTCCTGCAGCGTGATCTTGGGTTCGAGCAGCCAGCGTGACTGGATGATGTCGCTGGAGCGCGCGTCCAGTTGATCCATACCGGTCAGCAGCATGTTGCGGTGATGCTGCTCCATGTCTTCGGCTTCCGCCGCATCGTCCGGCTCGGTGTAGCCGCTTTCAAGATAGGCTGCCGGTGCAAATGATGGCGAATCATCGTCGTCATGGGTCAGGTCGAAACCAATATCCTGGCCGGACAGGCGCGATTCCATCTCCAGCACCACTTCTGGCTTGACGTTCAGATCTTCAGCAACGGCATTGACTTCATTCATATTGAGCCAGCCGAGACGCTTCTTTGATTTACGCAGATTGAAGAACAACTTGCGCTGCGCCTTGGTCGTGGCAACCTTGACGATTCGCCAGTTGCGCAGAACAAATTCATGAATTTCAGCGCGAATCCAGTGCACGGCAAACGATACCAGTCGCACGCCGTGCTCCGGATCAAATCGCTTGACGGCTTTCATCAGGCCGATGTTGCCTTCCTGGATCAAATCACCCAGTGCGAGACCATAACCAGAATAACCGCGCGCTACGTGCACGACAAAGCGCAGATGGGACATGACCATCTGTCGAGCCGCATCGAGGTCATCTTCATTCTGAAAACGACGCGCTAGATCCTGTTCTTCTTCCAGACTCAGAATCGGTACGCGGTTGACTTCCTGGATATAGGAATCCAGCGAACCGGTTCCGGCCGGCGCCATCAGATGGCTTGGCACGAGTTCTGTTGACATGGACTGCCTCCTGAATAATCACTTTATTCTACCATTATCGGTCGATTTTGCATGGCTCCACGTTTAAAACGTGCGAATGCGTGCAGGTCGACCCATGGACGAAATACTGAGAATAAGACCCAGGAGATACTCGAGAAGTTCAATTCATGTACTGCGCAGATTTTTGGACGATTATGACTTGATTCGGGCCAGCTGCCGGTTGACCGCCAGCGCAGCACCCAGAATGCCCAACAGGCCGCTGCCGAGGATCATGCTGAGCGTAAGCACCGGCGGTGGCGCACTCAACGAGGCTGCGCTTCCGTAGGTCACGGCCAGTGATTGCATGGGCCCCTGCAGCAATTGAAGGCCACCGATCAGCAACGCCCAGGCCAGTGTGGCGCCAGCCAGGCCCATCCACAGCCCCGAGTACAGAAACGGCCGTCGGATGTAGGCTGTTGACGCGCCCACCAGGGCCATGACTTCGATTTCTTCCTGCCGGCTCTGGATATCGGCACGGATGTTATTGGCGATGACAAACAATACGGCCGCGCCGAACAATACGCCCAGCAACTCCACCAGCCGGGCGAACACTTGGATCAACGCGTCCAATCGCTGCAGCCAGGCAAGATCGACGATGACCAGATCAACGCCAGCCTGCTGACGAATCTGTTCAGCCAGGGCGGCAACATCGATATCGTCGAGGGGACTCACTTCCAGCGTCCACGGGAGCGGGTTGGCCTCAGCCGAAAGTTCGGCCAGCCAACCGGGTTCAATGGTGTTGGCGTCCAGGCCCGTTTGTCCCGCAAGTTCATTCATGCCCATGCCCGGGCTGATCGGATCAGCAGAAAGCACCTGCGGCCACGTCGACAGCAGGGATGCCAACCGGCGCGCATCCTGTTCAGCCTGGGAAGGTTCCAGAAACACGCTGATCGAATCCAGCCGTTCCCAGTTGCGACTCAGCTCCCGGACATTATCCAGCGCGGTGTAGAGCCCCAACGGCAGCGACAACGCAATAGCCAGCACGGAAATCGTCATCATGCTGACGACCGGCTGGCGCACTAAGGCACCGATCGAAGAGAAAAAACTGTAGGCATGCCGCCTTAACCAGGCCCGCGATCCGGAGCGAAGCCCTGTCCTGCTGCGCTCCTTACTCATGGCTGGCAGGACCGGACGGCAGTATTTCGTATTGATCGTCGCCATTGGTGTGCATCGTGGACTGGTCGCGCACGATTTGTCCGGCCTTCAATTCAAGGCGTCGGCGGTTCAGCTGGCGAATCTGCTCGATGTCATGCGTAGCGATCAGAATCGTGGTACCAAGCTCATTCAGCGTGCAGAATAGCTGCATCAGCTCGGCCGAGAGCTCAGGATCGAGATTACCGGTCGGCTCATCGGCCAGTAACAACGACGGCTTGGCCACAATAGCCCGCGCGATGCCGACCCGCTGCTGTTCACCACCCGACAGACCCGGCACTTGCATGGTTTCCTTGGCCAGCAAGCCGACCTGGTCGAGCGCGGCACGGACACGGCGTTTGATCTCGGACCACGGCAAGCCGGCAATCAACAGGGGCAAGGCCACGTTGTCGAATACCTTTCGATCGGTCAACAGTTTGTGGTCCTGGAAGATCACGCCGACCCTGCGACGCAGCATCGGCACCTGACGTCGCGACAGTCGAGTCACATTGCGCCCGTCAAACAGCACCTGGCCCCGGCTGGGTCTTTCCAGTAATGCGATCAGTCTCAGCAGCGTGCTTTTTCCGGCACCGGAATGACCGGTCAGAAAGGCCATCTCGCCACGTTCTAGCGAAAAATTGACGTCGTTCAGCGCATGCACACCACCTGGATAGCGCTTGGCCACGTGCTCGAATGAAACCAGGCTCATCTAGGCGAACTCATGCCAGCAGCTGGCTCATATTCAGAATCGGCAGCAGAATTGCAAGCACGATATACAGCACAATCAGACCGACCAGAAGAATCAGTGCCGGCTGGATGACCGCCATCAATACCTGGCCGGTAGCGGCGAGATCGGCCTCCTGCAATTCAGCTGCATGATCCAGCATCGGCCCCAGATCACCGGCCTGTTCGCCGCCATGAATCAACCGGCGCGTCAGCGGTGGCAGCCAGTCGATGGGCTGCAGTGCCCGACTGATCGAAGCCCCTTCACGCACACGGACTGCAGCTTGCTGTAGATCCTGCTGTGCTTTGCGATTGTTGATGACCAGGGCGGCAGTCTGAAGCGCCTCGACTGCCGGCACGGCACTGGCCACCAGCATGGCCAGGGTGCGTGCAAACAATGCCGCAACATGCGTACGCACCAGTTGGCCGATCAACGGCACACGCAGCAAGGCCGCGTCGGCGCGCGCACGCAATGCTGGTTGTCGCAACATTGCCAGGCCGAGCAGGCCAGCCCCGATCAGACCGAACAGCAGCCACAGACCATGATCGGCCAGCCAGCCCGAAATAAGAATCAGGCTTTGCGTCATCCACGGCAAGGCCTGACTGGCCTGTTCGAATACAGTGACCACTCGCGGCACAACAAAGGCCAACAGGCCCCAGATCACAGCAAGAGAGATCAAACCGAGCAGCAAGGGGTACACCAGAGCAACCGCCAGGTTTCTGGACAATGCTTGACTGTTTTCAGCGTGTTCGGCCAGACGTTGAACGACTGAATCCAGTTGGCCGGCCTGTTCACCGGCCGCAACGGATCGATAGTACAGCGGTGGGAACAGCGCCGGATGTTCGGCCATCGCGTCCGCAAGACTGATGCCCTCAACAACGCGAGCGCGAACGGCCGCCAGCGGTCGCCGCAAGCGGCTGCGTTCGGATTGCTCCGACACAATAGACAGCACCTCTTCCAGCGGCAGGCCCGCGCGCAGCAGCCCGGCCAACTGCCGGAGCAGCAGTGCCCGTTCACGGCCGAGGCCGGAACCGCCTTTGAACAACCCGGATCGCGGAGCTTGCCCTGCAATGGGTTGAACCTGAAGCGGCACCCAGCCTCGATCGCGCAGTTGCTGCCGGGCCTGGCGAGCGGAGTCGGCCTGCACAACGCCTCGGACGCTGCGGCCTCGTTCCAGTGCCTCATAGTCAAACGCTGCCATTTAGCGCCTCCTCATCCAGCGGTTGGCACCTTGCACCGGATGCAGCCGTCCGATCCAGGCGTTGATGCTGGCTCGATCAGTCGAGGCTGCTTCGGTCTCGGCGCTATTCAGAAGCGGGGTGCAGATCGTGCCAGCATCACGCAGCAGCTGATCGAACCACCACCCGTGCCTCGCCATGGGCGAGCGAGCCCGACCAAAAATATGCAGTCGAGGCTTCAATTAGAATCCCGCCCCGCGCTTGTGCCGATCTGTCGCTGCCGATCAACGCCAACCGCCGGTGGTGATTTTCTTCGGCCTTCGACATCGTAGTCACGCCATTCGGCGAGCGGTCCTTCGTCGGTCGTGTGTTCGTCGTCTTCCCAATCATACCGTTTCATTGGCGGACGGTCCCACTGCCGATAGGCAATCGCCATCCAGACCCCGAGAACAAAGCCACTGGCATGCAGTTCCCAACTCGTCTCGGGCGCTGCAGGCAATACGCCCCAAATCATTGAGCCGTACATGAACCAAATGACCAACGCCGCACCAATAGAGCGCATGTCGCGGCGCAGCACGCCCGACACGAATACAAAGGCCAGCAAACCGTAGATCAGGCCACTGGCACCAATATGGATGTTGCTTCGGGCAAACAGCCAAGCCAGGGCACCCGAGCCGATGTAGATGACGGGCAGCGCACGCACTGCGGAATTCGGGAAAAGATACAGCATGAAGCACCCGCCGATCATCAGGGGCAGGCTATTGGAGAGAATGTGCGACAGATTGAAGTGCAGTAACGGAGTCGTGATCAGGCCGATCAGTCCGATGCTGTCACGAGGGCGAAGACCAAACTGGATCAGGTTCAGATTCAACAACTGGTCGAACAAAAAAACCGACCAGATGACCGCCAGGAAGCCCAGTGTGATCTTGAACGCGAGTACGAAATTGCCCTGGGCACGTCGTGATGACACGTAATCCGGATCGGGCGTATCAAAGCGCATCGCTGCAGCCCTGAGTGCTTCGTTCATGCTCCAACCGGGAAGCGATCAAGTGCCGGGTCTGCGAGCTCAAACGCTCAACGGCATCAGAATCCACCGTCCCATCAGGCGTAATCGGCGGGTGAATCACCATTTTGACTGGTCCGGGTGTAATGCGAAACGAATCCGACGGCATTCGATCCCGGGTCCCGATGACCGTGATCGGCAATACCGGCAGCTGTCGATCCACAGCTACCCGAAACGCCCCTTTCCTGAATTGCATCAGCGCGCCAGTCCGGCTGCGTGTGCCTTCAGGAAAGAACAGAATGCCGGTCCCGTGAGGCAAGTCGGCAACAGCCCGGTTGATGGCTGACCGTGCCTGCTCAGGGTTTCCGCGGTCGATAAATACGTGGCCCAGCGCCCGACAGCCTTGCGCAACAAACGGAATATGCTTGATTTCCGCTTTCATGACCCAGCGCAAATCGAGGCTCGAATACCCATAGATCAAGGGGATATCGTACTGGCTCTGGTGGTTCGAAACCACCACGTAGCTCTGGCCCGGCTGGATGTGCTGCAGACCCTCAATGTCGATTCTCAGCGGTGTCAGAAAGGCAATCCAGCGTGCCCAGTTGCTTGCGATATGAAGGTTGGCTGCTCGCTTGTAGCCAAATAAACACATCAGAATCGCAACCGGTGCTGCCAAGACCGTAAACAGAACGGCCAGCGGTATCAGCACGAGCCACTGCCAAAGCGGATACAACATCAGCCAAAGACCAGAACGCGGACTGGCGTTGATTTCCTCGCTGTTCATGTCGGACCGGTCCTGCATGCGGTTAGTTTAACCGGCATCCGGGCCATCATCGTTCAGCATTGAGTTGTACGAACGCGAATCCGGTGAGCGCCTGGGCTATACACCCCGCAAACATCTGGCCTGCGTACAGGCTGCAAGTCGCAGTCGCCTGCGGGTTTGCTCAAAGTCCGGCTCAACCATGATCCGCACCTGCTTCAAACCGCAAGTGACGGAGCAAATGTCGATAGCCTTCTGCGTCAAACTGGTCCTTGAAGCCATACACCAGGTACTGGTGCTGGTCGGGCGTCTTTACCGGAAATGAAACGAACCACGGGCTGGCGATTCCACCTTGGCCAGCCCGGACTCGTATGCTGCGATCCGCATGGTCGGTCAACGACAGCACACCACCGGTTTGAAAGCGCAAACAGCGCCAGCGCTGAACATTTGGCCAGTATCGAAAGGTCCAGAATGTGTAGAGCATGACGCCGATCGTCAAACCCAGTTTGAGTAGCAGATCAATATTCGAACCAACAATTGACACGATTGCCAATAGCGCCACTGCACCGATCAAACCGGTTGCGGTTCGCCCCCGGTAGATTTTAACGGTGTGCGTCATCAGCCTGGCGAAGAACGCAGACAATGCCCAATAAATCATTCGTGTCAGGATCGGACCGACCCGTCATCCAGTCCCAAAGCTGGTCATCCTCACATTCCAGCAAGCGCGCAAATGCGGCCTGCAGGGCAGGATCGGACCCGTCATAGTGTTGCTCCAACCAGTTACTGAACAGCACATCAAGCTCACGCATGCCGCGACGACAGCGCCAGCGCAGACGGGACAGCTCGTGTTGTTGAACAGCACTCATTGTGCTTGGCCTAGCCCGACAGCAATGCGACCGCAATACGCAACCACAGAACCGCCAAGGTCAACAGGCCCAAGCCGAACACAGTAGCCCGCGTTAATACGTGGTTGACACTGAGATGAATCGCCGCCTGAATATAGCGGAACGTGACAAACAGCCAGGCCAGCGCAATCGACAGACTGTCCTGAATACCGAGCAGAAATATCAACACGCAGGCAACATAAAACAAGATCGGAGCTTCAAACAGATTGGCCAGATGGTCCGAAGCGCGAGAATCACGCACACGTTCAGCCATTTGGACCCGCGACTGGACTTGCTGTGGGTGCACGCGGTTGCGCTTCATCTGTGTGACACGGCTGATAATCGTGCCGAAGAACAGCATGAAGACCAGCGCGACCATCGGTAAGATCGGAATCAGAATCTGAATTGCTTCGATATCTTGCATTCAATTTCTCGTCTGGGCCTGAGCCTGTGCGGCCATCGTGAGCTAGATCGAACGGCGTTCAAGCATCATTTTCTTGATTTCACCAATAGCCTTGGCCGGATTCAACCCTTTCGGGCAGGTCTTCGCACAGTTCATAATGGTGTGGCATCGGTAAAGCTTGAATGGATCTTCAAGCTCGTCGAGGCGCTCACCGGCAGCCTCATCCCGGGTATCGGCAAGCCAGCGATATGCCTGTAGCAAAATCGCCGGGCCGAGATACCGGTCGCCGTTCCACCAATAGCTTGGGCAAGAAGTCGAACAGCAGGCGCACAAAATACATTCGTACAGCCCATCAATCTTTTCACGATCTTCGCGCGACTGCAGGCGCTCCTTATCGGGCGGCGCCGGGCTCTGCGTTCGAATCCACGGCCGAATCGATGCATATTGCGCGTAAAAGTGCGTCAGATCGGGCACCAGGTCCTTGATGACCGGCATATGCGGTAACGGATAGATCTTGACGTCACCCTTGATTTCATCAATACCCTTTGTGCAGGCCAGCGTATTGGTGCCATCGATATTGAATGCGCAGGAACCGCAAATGCCCTCACGACAGGAACGCCGGAAGGTCAGCGTCGGGTCGATTTCATTCTTGATCTTGATGATCGCATCCAACACCATCGGGCCGCATTGATCCAGATCGATGGTGTATTGATCAATCCTCGGGTTTTCACCATCATCAGGACTCCATCGGTAGATCCGGAAATTCTTTGTTCGTTCGGCACCGTCCGGCGCAGGAAAGGTCTTGCCCTTCTTGATTCTCGAGTTTTTGGGTAGTCTGAATTCAGCCATAGCGATATCAAATCAGTGAATTAATAGAACGTTGAAGACCAGCAGATGATCTTCAGACTCAGTACGTTCGCTTCTTGGGCGGCACAACTTCGACATCCTCGCTCAGTGTGTACAGATGTACCGGGCGATAATCCATGTGCGTTTCCACGCCACCATCAGGTTTCTCGGCCATCCATACCAGCGAGTGTTTCATCCAGTTTTCGTCATCACGATCCGGATGGTCTTCCTGGGCATGCGCGCCCCGACTTTCTTTACGGTTTTCGGCCGATACCATGGTCGTCACCGCATTTCCAAGCAGGTTGCGCAATTCCAGCGTCTCGACCAGGTCGGAGTTCCAGACCATGGAGCGATCCGACACCTTGATGTCTGAATACATCTGTTGGACTTCCAGAATTTTTTCGACGCCTTGCTCCAGCGTATCGTTGGTTCGAAAGACGGCCGCATCTTCCTGCATGACGCGCTGCATCCGATCACGAATGTCGGCGGTGGAATGACTACCGTCCGCATGCCGTATTGCGTCGAAATCATTCAACAGCCGATCAACCGCGGCATCCGGCAAGGTTGGGTGAGATTGATTCGGCTTGATGTTTTTAGCGCATTGATGGGCAACTGCACGACCGAATACGATCAGATCCAGCAGCGAGTTGGAACCCAGCCGGTTCGCACCATGGACAGAAACGCAGGCCGCCTCCCCAATGGAATACAGACCGGGCACGACCGAATCCGGGTCCCCATCCTTCAGCGTGACTACCTCACCGTGGTAGTTGGTTGGTATGCCACCCATGTTGTAGTGCACTGTAGGAAGCACAGGGATGGGGTCCTTGGTGACGTCTACCCCTGCAAAAATGCGGGCGGTTTCGGCAATACCGGGCAGCCGTTCGTGGATGACCTCCGGCCCCAGATGCTGCAGATTCAAGTGGATGTGATCCTGCTTCTCACCCACACCCCGCCCTTCGCGGATTTCGATGGTCATCGACCGTGACACCACGTCACGCGAGGCCAGATCCTTGGCATTGGGCGCATAGCGCTCCATGAAACGCTCGCCTTCTGAATTGGTCAGGTAACCGCCTTCACCTCGCACGCCTTCGGTAATCAGACAGCCTGCGCCGTAGACACCGGTTGGATGAAACTGCACAAATTCCATGTCCTGGAGCGGCAGGCCGGCGCGCAGCACCATGCCATTGCCGTCACCGGTGCAGGTGTGAGCAGAGGTGGCCGACAGATAGCTGCGTCCATAACCACCGGTGGCCAGGATAACCGCGTGAGCACGAAACAGATGGAGTTTTCCGGTCGATAAATCCCAAGCCATGACGCCGCGACACACGCCGTCATCGTCCATCAGCAAGTCGGTCGCGAAGTATTCGATGAAGAACTGGGCATCGTGCTTAAGCGACTGCTGATAGAGCGTATGCAAAATAGCATGCCCGGTGCGGTCTGCAGCTGCACAAGTCCGTTGCGCAGTGCCCTCACCAAAGTGCGTCGTCATGCCGCCGAAGGGGCGCTGATAGATTTTGCCTTCTTCGGTTCGTGAGAACGGCACACCATAATGCTCTAGTTCGATCACCGATGGAATGGCTTCACGACACATGTACTCGATTGCATCCTGGTCGCCCAGCCAGTCCGAGCCTTTGATGGTGTCATACATATGCCAGCGCCAATCATCCTCGCCCATGTTGCCCAGGGCAGCGCTCATCCCGCCTTGTGCTGCAACTGTGTGCGAACGGGTTGGAAATACTTTGCTGATGCAGGCGGTATTCAAACCGGTTGCAGCCAGGCCCATGGTCGCGCGCAAGCCGGAACCACCGGCGCCGACAACGACCACATCGTATTCATGCTTTTCGAGTGAATATTGCTCAGACATTCAATTTCCAGAAATTACGTAGTTCAGGCAACTGCCTTGGGATTCAACACTAAGTGGACATGCACGTCCAACCGTACCTGCAGAAGCGTGATTGGGTTCAGACGCCGAATGCAACCATCAGAATGGCCAGGATGGCCGTAAGACCCGCAGCCAGCGCTGAAATCAGAATCAACAGCTGCAGTGCAAGCGCAGTCGGGCGATGATGCACGTAATCCTCAACAACGACCTGCAGCCCCAATCTGCCGTGATAAAAGGCTGCTGCAATAAAAAGGATGGCCATACCAGCATTCCAGGGCTTTGCAAGCCAATTGCTTGCGGTCGAATAATCTGAACCGGCAAGAATGCTGAAAGCCCAAACCAGCCAAATGACTAATGGAATCAGTACAATAGCTGATACGCGTTGTGACCACCAATGCTCTACACCGCTGCCTGCAGCGCCGTAATGGTGCGCGCGATGCAGTGGATTTCTATACTGACTCATAACAGACGCCCCCATACCAAGGCAGTCAACCCAATGGTAAGGGCAACCACCAGCCAGGCCGATCGGCGCGCGGCCGGGAGCTCCATCATCATCCCCGCGTCCCAGATCAAATGCCGGATACCATTGAGCAGATGATAGAAAAGAGCCGACGTCCAGACGACAAGAATTGCCAACAGAATTGGATGCGCTAATGCCTGTTGCGTACTCGCATAGTGTTCAGGACCGGATGCCAACGCAACCAGCCAGACCGTAATCAACATCATCCCTGCACTGAGCAGCATTCCCGTCAGGCGGTGAAGGATGGAGAGCACCGACGTCCACTGAGGACGGTAAATTTGTAGATGGGGTGATAGCGGTCGTGTATCAGTTTGCATGGTTTAAGGCTGGTGTTCTGCTGGTGGTATATGTAATTCTACTTGAAGTCGACGCTTTAAAAATCAATGCAGCGGCCATTTTTTTCCCAATCACCATAGCGGGTCGGGTCGGGCCCTTTTCGTCCACCAATCTCAACGGTACTCGGTCCATCAACGGGTGATTGATGAGCCGGATTGGTCGGCTTGTCAGGATCGGGCTTGTGAGAGCCCACAGGGCCGGTCGTTTGATGGTTTGTCATTTCTTTGTCAGAAGGATTTTTTTGCGCCATAATTGAACCGTTTTCATTTATGTGTCCAATATAACTTGATTCGATGAATCTCTTGTCGCCGTGAATCCATTCCCCCTCAGTCATCTGCGTGCGATTCGCCTGACCGGATCCGATGCGCGACAGTTCATTCAAAGCCAGGTAACTGCTGATCTGAGAGAGACTGAATCGCATGAAGCCTGTCCGGCAGCCTGGTGTGATGCCAAGGGTCGTGTCATCACAACCCTGCTGGTCTTGATCCGGGAGACATCGATTGACCTGGTCATTCCGGCCAGCCTTGTTGAGCCGGTGGTTTCCAGGTTGAACATGTTCCGCATTGGCCGCGAAGTGGAGGTCCAGCCTCCTGAAGCCGTTGAGGGTCTGATGGGCTGCGACCTCGAGGCCTGCCAACAAGCGGGCTGGTCGGTATTGGCCTTTGATCGGACACGAGCGATTCGCCTATCGGGCCAGACATTGGGCCAGGCTGAATCAATGGCTGAACGGTCAGACCAATCGGATTACGCCTGGCGACAAGCCGACGATGTCTGCGGCTGGGTCTGGCTGACGCCGAACACCTCCGGTCAGTTTCTTCCCCAGATGTTGGGACTGGAGGCACTGAACGGGATCAGCTATCGCAAAGGCTGTTACCCGGGCCAGGAAATCATTGCGCGTTTGCACTACCGCGGGCGCCTGACCAAGCGCCTGATGCGATACCAATACTCCACTGAGCAAACGCCTGAGCCAGGAACACAGATTGAGCTGTCAAGTGGTAAAGCCACTGTCCTGACCGGAGGCAGGATCGAACCAACTGAGTCAGGCAACGCCGATGCATATCAGGGGCTCGCGGTCGTTTCGGGCGGGATTGACCACCAGGCATCGTTTGACGATCAGCAAGGTCAAATTGTGTTCAAAGAAACTTGAATCGGATTGGCTATTTCGATAAGTCTGGCTGTGATACCATGCTAAAAAACTTGTATTTCAACATGTTAAATGGATCATTTAAATGATTGCTAAAGATGCAACTTTGACTCGTTTTGAGGTCGAGATCAGGCATTTGGTCACTGTTTTCTGTGTGCTGGCTGCATCAGTGTTACCACTATCCCTTGCCGCACAGGACGATAACGCATCGGACCCCGTGATGACCGAAGCTGATGCGCTGGAATGGCAAACGCAGCCGATCGATTTTTTGGTCAATCCGATTTATCCACCAGAGCAGGCTGAACAGGTTTATCAACCCCTGGTGGAGTATCTCCGAACAGAGACCGGTCTGGACCTGCAGTTGATCACAGCGCGCAATTTTCACCGCTACTGGGTTGATGCGCGCCGCAATGAAGCTGCGCCATTCATTCTGGAGGATGCTCATATGGCCTCCTGGCGCATGAACCAGCATGGCTACCAGCCGTTGGCCATGGCATCAACTCCAACCAGCTTCTCGCTGCTGACGATGGGTCACATGGCTGATGATCAACTTGAAGATTTTATTGGCCGACAGGTATCCTCCCTGCCCTCGCCCAGTCTTGGTTACGTCGTATTGACAAACTGGTTTACAAACCCTTTACAGCAACCCTTGATTCTGTCCAATGCCACATCATGGCTCGATGCAATCGAGATCGTTTTTGCCGGCGAAGCAGACGCTGCCATCGTGCCGCAAAACCTGGTGCTTCGCTATCCAAATCTGTATCCGATTCAGCAGTCCGATGAAATGCCCGGACTGACGCTTTCAGCAGCCAGTGAGGTGCCGGAATCAATTCGACAAACCGTTACCGATGCCCTCATCAATCTGGCCGACAATCCTGATTTCCATAGCGCGTTGTTCGAGCTGGACATCGAAGCTTTTGTTGCTGCCAACCCGGATGACTTTGCCGAACTGGATCAACTTCTCAGCACGATATTTTCTTTGTAGTGACATTCTGAGGTCATTCCGGCTGACTCCACCGGACTGAGACGAAATGCCGGGGAACCTTTGGTCAACGCTGCACGGAGCCCGTTTCAGTCAGATCAGAACAGCCGCAGATCGTGTGATGCGGCGAGAGTAACAGCAGTCGTAGTGACGGTCGAGTGGCGCTAAGCGCGCGATGCGGCTTTTGCGGCGAACCTTGTCGGAACGGGCCTTTGCAGGGACTTCGGCTCGTGTGTGCTCGCTGACCTGGAATAACCACTTGTAGTAACGATTGGCACCCGCCCAAACCAAGCCTGACTATTCTGCAAAAGTGCCGTCGCGCCCGCGCAGCATTTTCAGGGGTTTCCTAGGATTTGCAGGCGACAAGGTAGGCTATCCAGCCTGCATCGGCATCTCCCTGTTCGGTCGGTGAATAGATGCCGTCACCCTCACCGGTCTCTTCGTCGGTGCCTTCCCAATAGATCGTCGCGCTGGCAAATCCAGCTTCGAGTAACAGCTCACGGATTTCGGGTAACGTCCACAGGCGCCAGTGATACTCAAAGGCGTTTTGCATTTCCGAGCCATCGGAAAACTCGAAATGTATCCGGCAGGTCATATGCTGGTTGATCGGATTGAATGCCGCTTGATCCCAGACATATGTGAAGTCGTCATATTCGGTCCGTTCCTCAAGTTCCTGATGCGCCTCATAGCCGCCAAATGCATCAAGAAAAAGAATGCCGTCGGTTTTCAGACCCTTCAAGGCATTCTTGAAATAGTCGCGCAATCCCTCGCGCGTGGTAAACAAGTAGTAACTGAAGTTCATTGCCAGAATGGCATCCACTCGTTCGCCGCTATAGCTCAGCACATCGGCCTGCACCATCGATATACGGTTTCGCGCCGAAGCGTCTAGATCAGCGACATGATGGGCCTTGCCCCAGGCCATGACTTCACCATCAAGGTCAACGCCAACGGCCTGGTGCGCAGCATCCTGCTGAACCCATGCGCAGGCCGTATTGGCCGTGCCGCAAAAGTCTTCGCGCAGGCTTTTCAGCGGCCTGCCGCTCAGTTCGAGAAAGGTCTCACTGACAAATTCAAGCTCGGATTCCGGATCCTGAACACTGGCTTCATAGCAATGATGTCGATCGGCCTGATCGGCTTGACTGCGCTTGTTGTTTTTTTTGCTGTGTTTAGTGGCTTTGGCCATGAAGTAACAATCCTAAATCGGTAGCGTCAGCGTTCCGCTGTGATCGCAGGCCATGCAGAACGCAAGTAGATGATCATGGACCAGATCGTGAGCACTGCAGCAATCACCAAAAGGCTCACGCCGATCTGCTGCACCGGAAGCCCTAACAGTGGCTCGCCATACAGCAGAAATCCGATGGCCACCATTTGGAAGATGGTTTTCGACTTGCCGATGCTGGATACCTTGACCACTGCGCGCTGGCCCAGCTCAGCCATCCATTCACGGAGTGCCGAAATCGTGATCTCCCGGCCGAGAATGACCACAGCCGACAACGTAATGATTAAATCGGGGTTGCGCTGAACAATCAGAATCAATGCAATTGCGACGATGAGTTTGTCGGCAACCGGATCCAGAAATGCGCCAAAAGGACTGGTCATCTCGTATTTGCGGGCGATCCAGCCATCGGCCCAGTCGGTAATCGCAGCGGCGATGAAAATACCGACCACCACTTCGTTTGACCAGTCATAGGGCAAGAAGTACACCAGCACCAATACCGGAATCAGCACGATTCGGATCATGGTCAGTAGCGTTGGGATCGTCAGCTTCAAGGCGGGCATTCGTTGATCAACAGTGCCCGCTATGGTACGCAATTTGATTGCGTTTGGGCTGACTTTCGGGCCCGGATGTCGCGTGAATCAATTTCCGCGCAGATGCTGATAGATCGATTCTGCCAGCGAGCGGTTGATGCCTTCTACGCGTGCAAGTTCTTCGATGCCTGCTGCCTTCACGCCCTGCAACCCCCCAAAATGACTCAACAATTTCTGGCGCCGCTTGGGACCCACGCCGGCAACGCCCTCGAGCGGTGATTGTTGGGCGCGCTTCTGGCGACGGCGGCGATGGCCCTGTACGGCAAATCGATGCGCTTCATCGCGAATTCGCTGTGCCAACAGCGAAGCCGCATGATTCGGGCCCGGCTGCGCCTCGCGGTTGGCCAGAATCCAGGTCTCGAATCCTGCCCTGCGGGCCGGACCTTTGGCGATACCGACCACCGGCAGCGCATCCAGGCCCAATGCCGACAGCACGTCGCGCGCCCGGTCAGTCTGACCGCGCCCGCCGTCAATCAGAATCAGGTCGGGGAGTTCATCCGGCGTTTCCTGCAGTGCGCGCCTGTAGCGTCGTTCCAGCACCTGTTGCATGGCCGCGTAGTCATCGCCCGGCGTAATCCCCTCAATGTTGAAATAGCGGTACAGCTTGCGCTGCATGCCGCTCGTGCCATGCACCACGCAGGAAGCGACCGTTTCAGTTCCGGAAATATGGCTGATATCAAAACATTCGATTCGCTCTGGCGGTCCATCCAGCTTCAGCAAATCGGCCAGCGCCTGTAGCTCACGCCCAACTTGATCGCGCTCCTCCAGCCGGCGTCGAAGCGCATCCCCTGCATTCAGCAACGCCATATTCAACCATTGCCGTCGCTGCCCTCGAACGGAAGCCGTGAGCTTGACCTGGCGCTGTTTGCGCTCGCTGAAGACCTGCTGCCAGAGATCCTGATCCTCGGGCGCCTGGGAAAGAATGCATTCGCGCGGCGGTAACCGTTCAGCGTAGTATTGCCCGATAAAAGCCGACATCAGGCTGGCGTCTTCGGCATCCGGATCAACCTGGCTAGGGAAGAACACGCGCGAACCCGCATTCCTGCCGTCTCGAAATACAACGACCTGGACGCTCAGGGAAGCGCCAGACCGGGCCAACGCGATCACGTCCAATTCATCCGCACCGTCAGTTACAAATTGGCTTGACTGTACGCTGCGGACTGATTTGATTTGGTCTCTTAGTCTTGCAGCTTGTTCAAAATCAAGTGCTTGACTTGCTTTATTCATTCGATTGCTCAAGTGCTCGACGACCTGTTCGTTCTCGCCGTCCAGAAACGCCCGGGCCGCGTTCAGGTCTTCAGCATATTCATCTTCGCCAATCAAGCCCACGCACGGCGCGCTGCAGCGCTTGATCTGATACTGCAGGCAAGGACGGCTGCGGTTATTGAAGACACTGTTCTGGCACTGCCGGATCCCAAACAAGCGATAGACTTGATTGAGGGTTTCGCGCACGGCACCCGCGCTTGAGTACGGACCGAAATACTCGCTACCCTTCTTACGGCTGCCGCGATAAAACCCCAACCGCGGAAACGGGTGCTTGCTGTTCAGCCGAATCCAGGGATAACTCTTGTCGTCTCGAAGATTGATGTTGTAGCGGGGCTTGAGCGACTTGATCCACTCGTTTTCCAACAGCAGCGCTTCGGCTTCGGTGCGCGTCAGGCTGACCTGAATATCGGCGACCTTGGACACCATCAGTGCAATTCGGCCCGCCTTGGCCGACCGGGTGAAATAACTGCCAACGCGTTTTTTCAGATTACGCGCCTTGCCGACATACAGTGCACGGCCCTCGGCATCCTTCATCAGGTAAACGCCGGGCGAACTCGACAGGCTCTTGACAAATGCAGCCGCATCAAACGATTGGGCTTGTTTGCGGTCGGCGGGGCTGGCGCTGCTCATGATGATCTGTAAAGCTGCTCGCTGGGTTCAGGCCTGCAACTGTTTTCGCATGGCGTCGGCAGCCTGTTCAAGCATGTCGAGCACCTGCCGAAAGCCATGATCCCCACCATAGTAGGGATCGGGCACTTCGTCCAGACCGTAATCAGGCACCAATTCCATGACCAGCTGAACGCGACAGACGGATGAGGGTGGCCGAAGGGCTTCCAAGCGCTCCAGATTATTGCGATCCATGGCCAGAATCCAATCAAACCGCACGAAGTCCTCGGCCCGTATCAGGCGTGAACGGTCGCCCGAAATATCCATGCCACGTTCTGCGGCCATCGCAACAGAACGTGGATCAGGCGGATGACCCACATGATAGTCATGGGTGCCGGCCGATTCACTCTCGAAGTCCACGCCGGCCTCGCTCAATGCGCGATCAAACACGCCTTTGGCGGTCGGGCTTCGACAGATATTGCCCATGCAAACAAACAGAATTCGATGCGTCATGCTCAGCCTCTCTGTGTTTACGGATCTCGGTTGGAAAACAAGGCGCGCGCTGCATTCAGGTCTTCAACAGTATCGATTCCTGCGGGTATGGATTCACAGGCCCGGGCACAAACAATGTGCCAGCCGGCTTCAAGCGCACGCAGCTGTTCCAGCGATTCAAGCTCAGCCAGCCTGGAATGCGGAAGCGAAGACCAACGCTTCAGTGCACCCGCGCGATAGGCATACAGTCCTACGTGTCGCCTGGCCAATCCTTCGGGCCAACCGCTCCCGCTGCACACCGCGGGAATCGGGGCACGGCTGAACAGCATTGCGCGCCCCGCAGCATCCGGCACGACTTTGACAACATTCGGATTCAACCATTCGCTTTCGTCATCGATCCAGTCCCACAGCGTGGCGATCAGTGCGCTTTCGTGCTGTTCCAGCAAACCGGCAACCTGCTGGATACAAACTGGAGGCATCAGTGGTTCATCGCCCTGCAAATTGACAACGCAGTCCTGGTCATCGAAGCCCAGAGAATCCACCGCTTCGGCCAGTCGGGAAGTACCGCTGTCGTGGTTCGAACTCGTCATGACAATATCGCCCCCGACGGCTTCAACGACCTCGGCAATTCGCGCATCATCCGTCGCTACATGAACACTGGCTGCGCCCGCTGTTTCAGCGCGCTGCCAGACGCGCACAATCATGGGCTGCCCATAGAGGTCGGCCAATGGTTTGTTCGGCAACCGCTGCGATGTCAGCCGGGCTGGAATAATGACGTGGAAACGACTCATCAGGATTTGAATTTTCGCACATGACTGTCGAGCTCATCGAGCAGCTGCCCGGGCAACATTGCTCGAACCCGCAATACCCACAAGCCATCAGCCTGTAATCGGCCATCCAGCCTGGCCGCATCTTTTTCGGTCATAACAACCGGCCCTGCAAGCGACAGCAGCCAGTCGGGGTCGATCGGTTGATGATCCTGCAGCGCATGCGGTTGAACCCGGTAGCCCATTGAACGCAGCCCAGAAAAAAATGGCTCGGGGTCGGCAATGCCAGCGACGGCGTGCAGCTTTGCGCCGGATGGCGGCGGATCAAGCGGACGATCCTGCAGGTTGAACCAACCGTCGAAACTCAGCTCGAATCCCCATTCATCGGGCTTCAGTGCTGACCCTTCATCACGCTTGTACAACACGCGATCGACGCTTTGCAATCGTTCGATTGGCTGCCGCAACGGGCCGGCCGGAAGGAGCCGGCCATTCCCGAAGCCCCGACGCTGATCAATCAGACAGAGCTCGTAACTGCGCGGCAAGCCGACGTGTTGAAGCCCGTCGTCACTGACCACCAGGTCGGCACCAGACCGAATGGCCCGGTCGAGCGCCTGCGCCCTTAGACGGCAAACCCACACCGGTGCCACTGTGCGATTTGCGAGCATTCGGGCTTCATCTCCACATGCCCGACTGTCGGTATCGGCGGAAACAAGCAGAGGCGTGCCCGTCGCAGTACCGCCATATCCCCGGGTAATGATTGCCGGGTTCAGGCCCTGCCCGAGAAAATGCTCGACGACAGCCAAAACAACCGGCGTTTTGCCGTTTCCGCCAGCGGTCAGGTTGCCAACGACGATGACTGGACAATCCGGCTTTTCCTGCGGTCGTTCAAGCCGGCCCGCGCTCAGCCCATACAGGGCTGCCAGAACACGCAAGGATCGCGGCGGCGGTTTCGCGCGCCACCAGATCCGCTCCAATCCGCGAGCCAGTCGAGCGCGCAGATTGGCGCTCATGCTGGTGACGATTCAACGTTCTGGAATTGTGCCCGATACAACAATTGATAAAGACCGTTGGGCTCGGCCAGCAATTCTGCATGACGGCCGCGTTGAATAATGCGACCCTGATCCAGCACGATGACCTGGTCGGCCTGTTCAATCGTGGTCAGGCGATGGGCGATGACCAGCGTTGTTCGATTCTTCATCAATCGTGACAGGCCCTGCTGAACCGCACGCTCGGATTCGGAGTCGAGTGCAGAAGTGGCTTCGTCCAGAATGAGCAGCGGCGCATCCTTGAGCAACGCTCGGGCAATGGCAATGCGCTGTTTCTGGCCGCCGGAAAGTTGAACCTGGTAGTTTTGACTGACTTGCTGACCGAGCACGGTGTCCATTCCGTCCGGTAAGGCCTCGATGAATTCCCAGGCGTTCGCATCCCGGGCCGCCTGTTCTATCGCTTCGTTCGAAGAAGCGGCCAGACCGCCGTATGCAATATTGGCCCGCACGGTGTCGTTGAACAACACGGTCTCTTGACTGACCAGGGCAACTTGTCTTCTCAAGTAGGTAAGCGCGTACTCATTCAGCTTGACACCATCCAGCAGGATGGTGCCGCCCGTTGGTCGATAGAAACGCGGCAGCAGGCGCGCCAGCGTCGTTTTACCCGAACCGGAACGCCCGACCAGCGCGGTCACCGTGCCTGGATCAAGCGTCAACTTGATCTCATCCAATACGCGCTCGTCGCGGCCAGGATACTCGAACGACACGTCTTGAAATTCAACCCGTCCGGTGATGCTGGATGGCGCATGCTGACCGGTATCCACCTCGGCCGGACGATCGAGGCTGGCATAAATGCTCTCAGCGGCTGCCATGCCCTTCTGGATCAACAGGTGGATGTTGGTCAAGCGCTTCAACGGTGGAATACTGGCAACCATCGCAGCCAGTACAGACATGAATACTCCCGGCGACACCTCCGCACGCAGAAACTGACTGCTCGCGATCACCAGCAGCACGACCACAGCGATACCTGCCACCAACTGGATCAACGACGAGGACAATAGCTGGGTTGCGCGCAACCTCAAGTGCAAGCGACGATTGGATTCATTGACGCCTTCAAATGCGCGGCTTTCCGATGCGTGGCCCGCATAGACCCGAACCACTTCCTGGCCTTGAACAATCTGCTCGGTTCGCTGAGTGACCTCACCCATCGAATCCTGGATACGATGGGATATTGCCCGAAAACGACGACTGACAACGAGCACAACAAATGCCACTACCGGCAGCAACAGCAGCATCGTCAGCGTCAGGCGCCAGGATTGAATCAGCATCACGCCCAATAGCGCCAGCACAATTGCGGTATCGCGCACAACGCCGATCAGCGCCGTGGTTGCGGCCTGTGCAACCTGCTCGGTGTTGTAGGTCAGCCTGGAAATCTGCTGGCCCGATCCCTCGCGATCAAATTCTGAAACCGGCACAACCAGATAGTGGCCGAACAGATCGCGCCGCAGATTGGCGATCAACCGTCGCCCCATCCATTCCATGCCGTAGATACCGCCGAAATTTCCGATTACGCGCACAACCACGGCCACCAGTACCAGCGCCGGCAGCATCAAGCTGATGTCAGGGCTATCGGACATCAGCGTTTCATCGATGAGCGGCCGCAGCAAATAAACAAAAAACGCCTGGCCAACGGCATCCAGCAAAACCGCCAGAACGGACAAGAAGCAGATCGCCTTGTGATGTTTCAGAAATCCGAGCAGGCGAAAGTACATCGAGCCGAAAGATGTATTGGGTACGTCGGCGTCAGTTTGTGGCTCCGTTGGTGGATCGAGGGATCGATTCACGGTGGATTAGCAGCCTCGGGTTGCTCGGTAATGGTTGCAATGCTGAGGCGATTGATGCCCTGCGCCGATGCAGCATCCATGGCGCGGACAACCAGCTCATGCCGCGTCTGGGCATCACCGCGAATAACCAGGACCGCATCCGGGCTGATCGAAAAGGCCTGGTTCAGTGCCAGCTCCAGCGTACTCTTGCGCTGGTCAACCAGCACCTGGTCGTTGATGAAATACTCCCCTTCGGCAGTAATCACCAGTTCGACCCGATCAGGTACGGTTTGCTCCTCGGAAGTAGCCGCTCGCGGCAAATCGACCTGCATCAGTGCCTGGCGCTCGAACGTCGAAGACACCATGAAAAAAATCAGTAGCAGGAACACCACATCAATCAATGAGGTCAGATTGATATCGGGTTCTTCTTCCTGATCATTCTGCAGCTGCATTCAGGACACCTCGTTGCGGAGTGCACGATCAACCCGGCAAGCGGGAAACCCGCTGCTCGGACGGGTCGATACGCCATACTGTACGGCACGCATCATCAGCCCCAACCGGTTTCCTGCCGACGACGCTCGCGGTTTCCGTGCTCGATTGAATGAATCAACTGAAGGGCCTGCTGTTCCATGGCCACGACATAGGCACGCACTTTTCCGCGGTAGTAGCGGTAGAAGAAAAAACTCGGAATGGCCACAGTCAATCCAGCCGCGGTCGTGATCAGCGCTTCGGAAATGCCGCCGGCCAGCGGAGCAGGATCACCCACCCCAACCTGCATGATGGCGCTGAACACCTTGATCATGCCAATCACGGTACCCAGCAGGCCCAGCAGCGGTGTAATGCCGGCGATCGTCCCCAGCGTGTTCAGAAACCGCTCGAGCTCATGCACAACGTGCCGACCGGTATCTTCAACCGCTTCCTTGACGACTTCGCGCGCTCGATCGCGATTGACCAACGCTGCGGCCAATACCTGGCCCAGCGGCGAGTTCGAGCGCAATGCGTCGATATGCTTCTGGTCGAGCTCCCGCTGTTGCGCCCAACTCGACACCTGCTCGATCAAGCCATCGGGCAGGACCTGGCTGCGTCGTAAACGCCAGGCCCGTTCAAACACGATGATCATCGCCAGGATGGAACATACGACCAGTGGCAACATCAACCAGCCACCGGCCAGGACATATTCTTGCATCGTTTTTTCCGATTCAATTCAAACCTTGATGCATGATAGCGGAGACCATGCAGCAATTTTCAGTTTGTAGCAACTGAATGATCCTGCAACCGGCAATCACGCGCCGCATGCCAGAACCGGCGGGACTGGAATACGCTCGCTTCAATTCTGGGGGGCTGATCCGCTCTGATCATGACTCGCAGCGCACCGCAGTCGGCAGTCGTCAGTGGTGATTGACCGGACTGTTGTTCAATATGCCCGATGACATCGTCATGCGGCAAGCGCCATCGATTGAAAGCCGCAGTGGAAACCAACGACCACTGGGGCGCCAACTGCTCAAACCAGTCCGCATGAAACGCATCGCGATGTCCCGAGCGCGGCAGCACCCAGGCATCGACCGGCTCGACGGCGCTCGTCATCCACAGCCGGTTGGCTATTTGCGCGCCAATCCGTCCAGTCAACAGCACGCTGCCGAAGGCT
Source organism: uncultured Pseudomonadota bacterium (assembly GCA_937138395.1). GTDB lineage: Bacteria > Pseudomonadota > Gammaproteobacteria > Xanthomonadales > Wenzhouxiangellaceae. The sequence goes on along the minus strand of CAKZPB010000129.1, from coordinate 9,401 downwards.
GATCGAATCTCCAGCACACAGCTGGAATCAGCCCCGAGATAAGGCAACCCTTCCGAGGGATGTACAAAGCGAAAATCGATCTGGTCGGCCGACCAACCCTGGCCTGCGGTGCAAGGTGCACCAAGCCCGGGCTGTGCGGCATACATCCGGGCTTCCGGGTGCGCATCCAGCACCGCAAACAGGCCGCCTGAATGCGAACGGGCATGGCTGGACACCACTACCCGGTCGATGCTGCGCCGGCCAAGGCTCCGCAGTACCGGCGCCAACGTGCCTGGATACAGACTGGAAGTCTCGCCATCACCGCCACCGGTGTCATACAACAGCGTTTCCTGCTGGCTTTGCGCGATCACGGCCAAGCCGTTACCGACATCCAGGACATACAGATCGAATTCGCCTGGCTGAAGGGAGTCGATTCTGGGAAACAACAAGGGCAGCAAAAGCACAGCGCCTAGCGGACGCGCCGGCCAGCCACGCGGAGCAATCAGCCAAAGCCCTCCCAGAAACGCCAGCAGGATGGATCCAAGTGCCGGCGCCGGTCGCGCCATATAGCTCCAGGGCCAGGCCGACATCAGCTCGAGCATCTGCGTCAACAGCACCAGACCCTGCTCAGCCAGGAACAATGCGCCGCTGGCTGGCAGGCCGAGCGCAAACAACGCGAGCGAAACCAGCAATGCCGGCAGAATCCAGAAACCGACCATCGGGATGGCTAGCAGGTTGGCAAGCAACGCCACGGGAATCAATTGCTGAAAAACACCGACATTCAATGCCAATAATCCAACCATGATGACCACTTGGGCCCGAATCAGCCCGAACCACCATCCGCTATTCGCTCGACGCCAGGCAAACGCCCAGATCAGAACGGCAACCGCACTGAAAGAAAGCCAGAATCCAGTTGCCAGCGGTGCCATTGGATCAACCAGCAGCACGCCGATCAGGGCAATCAGCAGGGCATGTCCGGGCTGGATGGTTCGGCGCCAGAGCATGGCGGCAAAGCCTGCACTGAGCATGATCAGTGCGCGCTGCGTGGGCAGGCTGAATCCGGCCAGCATCGCGTACAACAAGGCTGCCAGGAAGCCGGACATCAGCATGACCTGTCGGCGATTGCTCAGACCCAGCCGTGCCAATACAGGCATCAGGATCCAGCCCGATATCAGGCCGACCAACGTGGCCACCATGCCGACGTGCAGACCGGAAATGGCCAGCAGATGTGCGGTACCGGTGCGTCGCAGGTCATCACGCAGGGCCGGATCCATTGCAGTTCGATCTCCAACGGTCAATGCACGAATCAATGCCGCGGCGCCGAGATGGTCGGTATTGGCCTGCGCCCAGTCGGCAAATCGCTGCCGGAAGCGGTCTGGTGCAGCCCGCCAGCCTGCCTGTTCGAGGCGCGCTGCAGCAAGAATAGTGCCGCTGGCGCCGATACCGCTGGACAGCAGATAGCGCTGGTAATCGAAGCCACCCGGATTCAACCGGCTCTGCACCGGTGCCAATCGAACCTCCAGTTGCCATCGTTCGCCCGGTTGAAACCAGACTTCAGGCCGAAACCAGCTCAGTAACAGCCGGTCAGGCACTCCTTGATCAAGCGACGCGTCATCCGGCGCGAATTCGAACCGGATCCGGTGACCTCGGGACTCGGGCAGACTGACGATCCTGCCCTCGATCGAAACGACCTCGCCGGCGCGCGCTGCCGGCCATTGTTGATCGAGCTGCAGATCGGCATGAAACAGGAACCAGACCAGCCCCAAACCGAACGCGCCGACGGTTCGCAGCGCGCGTAGACCCAGCGCTGCGACACTGAACGCAAAGATAACAAGGATCCAGAAGATTGCCGGCAGTTGCGGAACCGCTGCAGCCAGCAGAACGCCTGCAACAAACGCCACGCCACAGCGCAGGACAGCCAATGTCGTCGTGCCTGGATTCACCCCACAGCCCTCGTGCCCCGCCGATTCATCAATCGGCTCCCGTGCCTTCGAGCTAGGCGTCAATCCGCGTCATGCAGTACCCCGGCGCGCATCTCCAGACGGCGATCCATGCGACGCGCCAATCCATGGTCATGCGTGACCACGATAAAGCTGATGCCCAGCTCCTGATTCAACTCCAGCATCAAACCATACACGTTTTCTGCGGTCTTCTCATCCAGGTTGCCGGTTGGCTCATCGCCCAGCACACAAGCCGGCCGATTGATCAGCGCACGTGCTACGGCAGCACGCTGGCGTTCGCCACCGGAGAGCTCACCCGGCTTATGGCTCAGTCGCTGACCAAGCCCCACCTGGTCAAGCAGGTCTGCGGCCTGCTCAGCGGCTTTGGCGGCCGGCTGACCGGCAATCATCAGCGGCATCGCGACATTTTCCAGCGCCGTGAACTCGGGCAATAAGTGATGAAACTGATAGATGAAGCCAAGATACTGATTGCGAATCCGGCCGCGCTGTTTCTCGTCTGCCGCAACCATGTCCACCCCATGGATATGAACCGATCCCGAACTGGGATCATCCAGACCACCCAGGATTTGCAGTAGCGTGCTTTTTCCCACGCCGGAAGCGCCCACGATGGCGACCTGCTCACCGCTCGAAATATCGAAATCGACACCGCGCAGGACTTCCAGCGGATTGCGGTCCGGGTTGAATACGCGCGTAATGCCACGACATTCGATCACGGGCCGAAGCAATGGTGGCTGGGCCATGCTGGACGATGGATCCTGCGTTGCGCTTGATTCACTCATATCGGAGCGCCTCGGCCGGGCGTGTGCGGCCGGCGCGCCAGGCCGGATACAGCGTAGAAACCAGCGAGAGTATCAGCGCAAGGCCCGAAAATCTCAGCACATCCCGGGGCTGCAAATCGGACGGCAGGTCGGAAATATAGTAAATATCCGCCGACAGGAACTCGGTGCTGAACAACTGCTCGATGCCAGCGACGATGGTTTCAACGTTCAAGGCCAGCAGCACGCCGCCAACGACGCCCAGCACGGTGCCGATCACGCCAATCATCATGCCCTGCACCATGAATACAGCCATTACGCCACCGGGGCTCAGGCCCATGGTTTTCAGAATGGCAATATCGGCTTGCTTGTCGGTGACCACCATGACCAGAGTCGAGATGATATTGAAAGCCGCAACCACAATTATCAGTGAGAGAATGATGAACATCACGGTTTTTTCCATCTGCACCGCACGAAACCAGTTTGCGTGCTGTTGCGTCCAGTCACGCACTCGATAGAAGCCCGGAAGCGAATCCGACAGCTCGAGCGCAATCGAGCGCGCCTTGAACAGATCGGTAAACGCCAGCCGTACGCCAGTGACGCCCTCGCCGGTCCGAAACAGACCCTGGGCGTCCTGCCAGTGCACAACGGCAAGGCCGGAATCAAATTCATGCACGCCCGCTTCGAATAAACCAGAAACGGTAAAACGCCGGACCTGAGGGACCACACCAGCACCGGTCGCACGCAGTTCTGGCGCAAAGATAGTTACCTGTTCGCCGCGTGAAACGCCCAGCCGCGCAGCCAATTCCACACCCAGCAACACTTGCCAGCGCTCCGTGCCAAGATCTTCGATCGAGCCTGAAATCATGTGTTCATGCAGTTCGGAAACGCGGGGTTCGAATTCCGGATCGATGCCACGCACCAGCGCTCCTGATACGCCACGACCGCGCAGCAGCGTCTGTTGTTCCACAAACGGCGCGGCCCCGACCACTTCTGGGTGATCACTGGCGTTTCGGATCAATTCCGGCCATTCGACAAATGGTCGATCCCAAGTCGAAACCGTGGCGTGCGACACCATGCCGAGTATGCGCTCACGCAGCTCTTTCTCGAAGCCATTCATGACCGAAATCACGGTAATCAGAATCGCAACGCCGACGGCAATACCACCCATCGAAATCAGTGAGATAAACGAAATGAAATGATTTCGACGCTTGGCGCGTAGATATCGAAGCCCGACGGCGACGGTCAGCGGCTGAAACATGGTGAATCCTTCTAGTTAACGACCAGGCTTGATGCCGAGCAACGGGTTCAGGGTCGGAGCTTGACGGCTCAAAGTCACTCCAGAATGGCTATCCTACAACAGCGATCACCGGATGGCGTCATTCCAGTCACCGGCTTGTATCGAGGCGATGACGTGTCGCTGCTCAACCCCTTCTGAGACTATTCAGGACCTGGTTGAGTTCATCCGGCAGTGGCGCATGAAATACCTGGTCTTCCGGCCACGGCAAGCGCAGCATGCCGGCATGCAAAAACATCGGCGCCGATTGCTCATTGTCCTGCGAGTCGTTGTACAGGCCATCGCCCACAATCGGACAGCCAAGTGCCGCGGCATGCACGCGTATCTGGTGCGTACGACCGGTATCGATGCGAACTTCGACATAATCATGCTCAGCAAAGGTTTCGAGTCGCTTGAAGGTCGAGCGGGCCTGCTGGCCATCATCGGCAACGATGACGCGGTGCTGACCACTCCGATCCCGAATTTTTTTCAGGGGCCAATCGAGCACGACCAGATCCTCGGGCATGCAGCCACACAGCAGTGCAAAATAGCGCTTGTCAGCCCGATCTCCAACCGCCGTTGACTGAAAGGCCTGCTGCAGCGACTTGGCGGCCTTGCGGCCTCGGGCGAAGACCATCAATCCACTGGTCTGACGATCGAGACGATGCACCGGCAGTAGATCCTTGTCGAGCGAGGCAAGAACGTCATCGAGGCCCCAGTCCAGCCCTGACCCTGCCTGCGAAGCCAGCCCCGCCGGTTTGTTCACGACCACGAATTCGTTCTGGCTGTGCACGATGCGGCGTCGGATCTGCTCGCGCACTCCGGGTGGAACCGATTTGTTCGATCCATTCGGCTGCGCAACCGGCGGCAGCCGAACACGATCGCCCGTCACCAGTTTCCGCATGGGCTTTGCGCGGCCTCCGTTCACGCGCACCTGGCCGGTGCGAATCAGGCGATACACCAGACTCCGGGGGATGCCGCCGAGCGCATGCATCAGGAAATTATCCAGCCGCTGACCGGAACGGTCGGGCTGAACTTGTACTTCACGCACCGGGCTGCGCGACGGAGAAGAATCGGATTGCGACATTCGCGTAATGGCTGCTGAAATTGGAGTTATCGAGTATAATCAACCCGTTGGTTATCGGTCCACGTTAAAGGACCTTGGTTGAACGTGCTATCGGCGATCGAAGGGTGGCTGATCATCGTTCAGCACACTAGCCACACGAGTTTATTTCAGCCCGGCTGCGATCCAGTTCGGCTGGCCCGTGTTGGTTGCCACGCCTGAATCAAGGCCGGTAATCAACCAGAACGATCTGGCGGTAGATTGACCCTGCAGCGCAAGCGCTCAGCCAGTCGCCAGACAACAGATCGCGAAACTGCGACCTGAACGATCGAGCCCGGTGGGGTTCGAACCATTGAATCGAGCGCCCGCAGCCTTTGGCTTGCGGGTCACTGCAACAACAATCACGCTCCCGGCGAAGCGTCAGAACTATAAACGTCCGGGACAGCCCCATTGGCATGAGCCATGGGCAAGCTCCGTCAGACCCATAACGGCGGGAGCGTAAGGGATTTTTTTACAATGAAACGTATGCTAATCAACGCAACTCAAGCTGAAGAGTTGCGCGTGGCCATCGCGGATGGCCAAAACCTTATCGACCTGGATATCGAAGTCCCCGCCCAGGAACAGAAAAAAGCCAATATCTACAAAGGCCGCATTACGCGCGTCGAGCCGAGCCTCGAGGCCTGTTTTGTCGAGTTCGGCTCTGAGCGCCATGGCTTTCTCCCGCTGAAGGAAATCGCCCGCGAATACTTCTCCAAGGACGCTCAGGCAACGCTTGATTCCGGCGAGCGACCCAGCATCAAGGATGCGGTCCAGAGTGGCCAGGAAGTCATCATTCAGGTCGAAAAGGAGGAGCGCGGCACCAAGGGCGCGGCCTTGACGACCTTTGTCAGCCTGGCCGGGCGCTATCTTGTGCTGATGCCCAATAATCCGCGCGCCGGTGGCGTCTCCAGACAGGTCACCGGCGAGGACCGGAAGCTGGTGCTCAGCGCCCTGCGTGAACTTGAAGTGCCTGATGACATGGGCCTGATCGTCCGAACTGCCGGCGTCGGCCGCGAACTTCAGGACCTGCAGTGGGACCTGGAGTACCTGGTTCAGCTGTGGAATGCCATCGGCGAAGCCGCGCTCGCACGCAAGGGGCCATTCCTGATTTATCAGGAAAGTAATGTCATTATTCGTGCGCTGCGCGATCATCTGCGTGAGGACATCGGAGAGATCCTGATCGACTCGCCGGAAATGTTTGAAGACGCGCGTGATTTCGTTCAGCAAGTCATGCCGCACAATCTTCGCAAGCTCAAGCTGTACAGCGAACCGACCCCGTTGTTTTCACGATTCCAGATCGAAAGCAAGATCGAGTCGGCGTTTGCGCGCGAAGTCCGCCTGCCGTCCGGCGGCGCCGTGGTCATTGATCACACCGAAGCGCTGTTGTCCATCGATATCAACTCGGCACGATCCACCAAGGGTGCGGATATCGAGGAAACCGCACTGAACACGAATCTCGAAGCGGCAGTCGAGATTGCACGCCAGCTCAGAATTCGTGACCTGGGCGGCCTGGTCGTGATCGATTTCATTGATATGAATAGCCGCGATGCGCAGAAACAGGTCGAAAACCAGTTGCGCGACGCGATGCGTTCGGACAAGGCACGTGTGCAGATCGGACGCATTTCCCGATTTGGCCTGCTGGAACTCTCACGCCAGCGGCTGCGCCCTTCGCTGGGTGAATCCAGCCACATTACCTGCCCGCGATGTGATGGACACGGCACGATCCGTTCGGTTGAATCACTCGCGCTGGCCATTCTGCGTCTGGCCGAAGAAGAAGCGATGAAGGAAAACACCGGCCGCATCATTGTTCAATCGCCACTGACCGTGACCAACTTCCTGCTGAACGAAAAACGCGAAATGCTGCAGGAGATCGAATCGCGGACCCGCGTGCCGTTGATGATCGTTGGCAACCAGTACATGGATACGCCACGCTTCGAGATTCAGCGTCTGCGCAAGAACGAAAGCGATGTCGACGAGCCCAGCTACGCGATTGCTCAGAATGATCAGCTGGAAAGCCTGGTCACCGAAAGCAGCATCCAGTCGGCGCCTGCGGTCAGCCGAGAGCAGCCCGCCGTCAACGCAGTACGACCATCCGAACCCCCTCCGCCAAGAGAAGCTCCAGCGCCGGACCCAGCGCCTGCAAGCGGACTCTGGGCCAGCCTGAAAGCCTGGCTGGCTGGTCTGTTTGGCACCGGCGATGATCAATTGAATGAAACGAAGTCGACCGGGCCGAACAAGAAGCGCGGCCGAGGCAAGAAACGGCCGGCAAAGCAAGATCAACGATCAGGGCCCAACAATCAGGGTAACCAACAGCATAAGCCGGGCAAGAAAAAGGGCAAGAAGAAAAGCAAGAAGTACAAGTCCAGGCAAAAGCCCCAGGATCAGGGAACGAATGCTGCAGAACAACCGGACGACAACAGCGCCAATCAACCGGTCAAGAAGAAGCGGCGGCGTCGCGGCGGCAAGAAACGGCGCGGCAAATACGCAACGGGTGGCGGTTCGCAGCCCAACAAGCAAAGTGACAATACCGAGGGCAAGCCATCGGATCCGGATCCGAAGCCGGACGACCATCGCTCAGCAGGGCAAGACAACAATCGATCCCAATCGGATGACCGGGCCCAGCGCTCCTCAGGCGATAAGCGATCTGACGCCCCGGAACCGAAGGCTCAAGAACATCGGAGCAGTCAGGACAAGTCGGCAGCGCCAGCGCAATCGGATGGTCCAAAACAGGCGGCTTCGGCAACCGGTTCCGACCGGTCGAGCGCAGGAACAAAGCCTGAACAGTCGTCGAACAGCGCTGCATCTCGAGACGCCAAAGCCGACGACCCGAAGCCAGCGCGTCCATCGGGCCCTGAACCTCAGGAGCCACAAGCGGCAACACAGCAGGACAAGCAAAAACCGCAGGAATCAGGCGCATCGTCAACGCCGAAACGCCAGAACGCGCCTGACCGAACGACGTCGGACAACCCTGCAAAACCCTCGGCTCAATCGGCCGAGAAAAAAGCAGAACCCATTGGCCAGCAGGCCGGCTTGTTCAAGTTGGAACCGACCGATTCCAAACCTGACAAGCCGCCCGCCAAGGAAGATTGAGCGGTCGACTGGGTGTTGACTCCGGCGCTGATTGAACGATCAGCGCCTAGTCATCGGCCTTGATCAGACCGTGGCGAATGCCTTCGCGTAATAAGCCCACTTCACTATCGACGCCCACTTTTTCGTAGATTCGATATTTGTGCGTTGCGACGGTCTTGGGGCTGATGCTCATCGTGGCCGCAATATCATTGGCTTTCATGCCTTTGGCAAACATCAGTGCAACCTCGAGCTCCCTGGAAGTCAGCTTGCCGAATGGCGACATCGGTTCCCCAGGCAGCAGGGACATGGCGAGCTGCTGTGCGATCTCAGAGCCAATGTAGCGCTCGCCTCGATCGACCGCTTTGATCGCACGCAGCAATTCTTCGGCGTCGCAAGCCTTGCTGAGATAGCCGGCTGCGCCCAGGTCCAGTAAACGTGCCGGGAACGGTTGTTGGGTAAACGCCGTCAGCACGACAATCCTGACCTTCGGACTGGACTTCAGAATCCGCTCGCTGGTTTCAAAACCCGACAGACCCGGCAATTCGATGTCCATCAGAATGACGTCAGGCTTGTGCTGGCGATTCAACTGGATGGCGGTTTCGCCGCTAGAGGCCTCGCCCACGACCTGAATGCCGCCGGCATCATCAATGATATTTCGCAGACCGGTACGGACCAGATGATGATCATCCACGATCAGCAGTTTGATCATGCGTGATACTCCCAACTACCAAGGCCAGTCAAGACTTTACCGCATTTTCTGAACGACTGCCAGCGAACCCGGCAGCCACGATACCCGGCGCCGGTTTCAGTCAGAGTGCCTCGGATCATAGCGTGCAGCATGAGTGACAGCAGCCATCGGCGAGTGCGTGTGACGATGCCGCGAGTCATCACAACCGCCAGCTGGGACGGGCACAAAATCAAGGTTGCGTCTGGCGCTTTTGCGGACTTACGCCGGGATGATCGGCGTCATTTCAGGCCTTTAGCAAAATACTCGTTCGCAGGGTAAGGCCGTTAGATCAACCCCACCGCACGCAAGGAGCGCCGGAGCATATCGCTGATGCCACTGTCAACAATTCGCAAGATTCAGAGCAGAACCGAACGAAAGGCTCAACGGTCTTTTTGAGTGATCGGCGCCTTGTGCGGCTTGGATGTGGTGGACGAAGCACCGGCATTGTTCTGTCTGCCGGACTCGTTGCCACTGCTTGGCTTGCCGCCGGAGGGCTCAGGAGGCTGGCCACGCTTCTCAGCAGACTTCTCAG
>CAKZPB010000128.1 GCA_937138395.1 uncultured Pseudomonadota bacterium | reverse complement strand
CCGTTTTCTGCGCTGTTCACGATTGTCTGCGTGGTCTTCATGATCAATGCCATCAACATGGCGGATGGCCTGGACGGACTGGCCGGCGGCATGGTGCTGGTGATGCTGGGCCTGCTGGCATTGACCGGCTTGCTGGACGACGCACCCTTCGACCTGATTGCGCTGTGCCTGCTGCTGGCGATGGCCACGCTGGGCTTCCTGATCCACAACATGCGGACTCCTTTCCAGCAACGGGCCCGTGCCTTTCTGGGCGACAGCGGCAGCATGGCATTGGGCTATGCCGTGGCCTGGCTGGCCGTTTCGCTCGGCACCCGCGAGGGCGGCAACGTGGACCCGATTGTCATGGCCTGGATTCTGATCGTGCCGGCCATGGATACGCTGGCGCTGTTCTTCCGCAGGATCCGACTCGGGCGAAGCCCGTTATCACCCGACCGAACCCATATGCACCATATTCTGCTGCGCTGCGGCTACTCGGTTCCGCGCGTCGTGCATACGATGCACCTGCTGGTGCTGGCTGCTGGCCTGTTTGGCCTGTACGGCTGGGTCTCCGACCGCCCCGAATGGCAATCGTTCGCGCTTGCGGCGGCCGTGCTGCTGGGTTATATGGCCCTGCTGGGCAAGGCCAGCAAGATCCTTCGCTGGCATCAAAAGCGAACAACCGAACAGACCCCAAGCGATTCAAGCCATACGACCAATTGGCCGGTGGCCGGCAAGGAATCCAACGGCTAGCGCGCGGCCTTGCCCGCACAGGCACTGCAAACGCGTGTTGCACACCGGGGACTGGGCTTGTTCAAGGTTCCGCTGCGGTGAGCAGGCGCGTTAGAATCGAGGCATCCAATACACTCCCCTGAGGATGTTGCATGACTCGTTTTCTTTTGCTGTGCCTGTTTGTACTGTTATTGAGTGCCTGCCAACCGGCTGATCCGGATGGCGCGGCTTCTTCGGATACTGCCGCTGCAACGCCGGATGCCGCCGAGCGAGCTGCCGACGCGCTGGCCGAGGCAGACGGCGACGATCTGGACCCACCCCAACCGGCCGTCGAATTCGATACCGATCGATTCATGCAGGAGATGTCCACGCTGGCCTCGAATGACTTCGAAGGCCGCGCACCGGGCTCAGCCGGCGAGGAGAAGACACTCGATTTTCTGGTGAAACAATTTTCCGAGGCCGGCCTGATGCCAGGCTATGGCGACAGCTATCTGCAGCCGGTCGGCATGGTCGAGTTAACCAACCAGGCGCGCTCGAACCTGAGCTTTCAGACCAACCAGGGCGCATTCGAACTGACCTTCCCCGAGCAGGCGATTATCGGCAGCACCCAGGTCAGTGACGAGACACAGGTCGTGAATGACGCCGAAGTGATCTTTGTCGGCTATGGCATCGTGGCGCCGGAATTCGGATGGAATGATTACGCCGGGCTCGACGTCGAGGGCAAGACGGTGGTGATGCTGGTCAATGACCCGGGTTTCGCCAAGCCAGACGGCGACTTGTTCAACGGCCGGCGCATGACGTTCTACGGGCGCTGGACGTATAAATTCGAAGAAGCCGCGCGCCAGGGTGCAGCAGCTGCAATCATCGTGCATGAAACCGAGCCGGCCTCGTATCCGTGGGAAGTGGTGATCAATTCCTGGTCCGGTGCCGAGTTCAAACTCAGCAATGAAATCGGCACGCCCGGCCTGACGCTGGAAGGCTGGGTCAACCTCGAGGGCGCAACGACCCTGTTTCAACAGGCCGGTATGGACTACCAGCAAATGAAGGCGGCAGCCGCCGAACCCGGGTTCGAGGCCAGGTCGATGGGCATCAGCATGAGCGCGCAGGCGCGCAATTCAATGCGCGAAGGCTTGTCGTACAACGTGCTGGCCAGGATTCCAGGCAGCGAGCGGCCCGACGAAGGCGTGATTTACGTTGCGCACTGGGATCACCTGGGCCGCAACCTGGCAATACCCGGCGGTGCCGGCATCTACAACGGCGCCATCGACAATGCCTCCGGCACCGCCGGCATGATCGAAATGGCGCGCATGCACATGGCGGCAGGGCCACCGGAACGCAGCGTGCTGTTCCTGGCCGTAACGCTGGAAGAATACGGCCTGCTGGGCTCACGCCACTACGTCAATGATCCAGTCTTCGACCCGGCAATGACCGCAGGCGTTATCAACCTGGATGCGTTCAACTTCATGGCCGGCCCGACCGAAGACATGGTCATCATCGGCTACGGCAATTCCGAGCTTGAAGACATTTTGAAGGCGACGCTGGCCGATTCAGGCCGACGCGCCACGCCGGAATCACGACCCGAAGCGGGCCTGTTCTATCGTTCCGACCACTTCAATTTTGCCCGCGCCGGCATCCCGGCCATGTTCCCGAAGTCTGGCGTTACGCACGTTGAACTGGGCCGCGAACACGGTCTGGCCATCGAACGGGAGTACTACGACAACCGGTATCACAAGCCGGCCGATGAGGTCAATCCGGACTGGGATCTGAGCGGCATCGGTGGTGATATGACAGTGCTGTATCGGGTCGGACGCTACCTGGCCGAAAACGAGGCCTGGCCGAACTGGTATGAGGGCAATGAATTTCGTGCGCTGCGCGATGAGCAGCGGCCGAACTGACCAGAAATTGAAGATTGACCCCATCAAAGAGTGATGTCGTTCAACCTTTCTGTTTAATTATGTGAACTATTCGAAAATTTTAGCCATTGGCATAGTTATTGAATCTCCTATGGCATGAACACCGACACGATCAACCCGAGCGAACCGAACGACGCCCGAACCGAGGCGGCGGCGTTCGTTCAGCACTTGACCCAGGCCTTCGAACATTCGGCCATTGGCGTCACGCTGCAAGACTTCGATTTGAACATCATCGAAGCCAACCCGGCGTTTTGTGACCTGCTCGGCTACAGTCGGCCTGAACTGATCGAGCAGAACACGATTCAATTGACCCTCGAGGCCGATCAGGAACGCAGCCGTCAACAACTCAAACGATTGAAGCGCGGCGATATCCACGGCTTTCAGATCGACAAACGGTATGTCCATGCCGAGGATCATGTGATCTGGGCGCGCGTCAGCGTATCGGTGATCGAAAACCCCTACGGTGAGCCCAACCTGGTGCTGACCCAGGTGCAGAACATCACGGCCCAGCGCCAGATCAAGCAGGACCTGGCCGACAATGAAGCCCAGCTCGAGGCCATTATTCGTTCCATGGGCGAAGGCGTGATGGTATTCGACCCGGACGGCCAGTTGATTGTCAGCAACGATCGCATCACCGAGATGTTTGGCTTCGAGCCTGGCACGATGGACGAAGCATCCCAACTGTTTGGCGGCAAGTGGAAGGCCTTTCGTGAAGATGGGACTATGCTGCCGCTGGATGAATATCCGGCCGCGATCACGCTGCAAACCGGCGAGCCGCAGCGAGAGTTTATCTGTTTCATGCAAAAGCCCAACGGCAACCGCGTATGGCTGGAAGTCAACACCGAGCCGGTTCACCTGGGCGCCCATGGCGACATGGTGGCCGTGGTACTGAGCATGACCGACATCACTGAAAAACGCCGCACCCAGCAAGCGCTCGAAGATCGCGAAGAGCAGCTGAGCATGGCGCTGGATGGCGCACAGCTCGGCACCTGGGATTGGCATCTCGGGCGGCGCGAGCTGGTGCTCAATGAAACGTCCAGCGACATATTGGGCTACTGCGCAACCAACGGTCGCTACTTGCTGGACGATGTGCGCTCGCACTTTCACCCCGAGGACGTCGAGCATATCGAAGCGTCGATGAACAAGCATCTGCACGGCCAACAGTCGCATTTCAACGTGGATGCCCGACTGCGTAACATGCAGAATGACTACGTCTGGCTGAACCTGCGCGGGCGCATTACCGAGCGCGACAAACAGGACAAACCGGTTCGCGTCAGCGGCATGCTGGTGGATATCAGCGAACGGAAAAAGCTCGAGGGCAAGCTGGTTGACCTGGCAACAAAAGATTCATTAACCAATATCTACAACCGGGGCTATGGCAGCACCACGCTGGAACGCGAAATGGCCCAGGCCCGCCGTCAGGAACAGCCGCTCAGCCTGATGCTGATCGACATCGACCACTTCAAGCGCATTAATGACGATTTCGGACACGACCATGGCGACAAGGTATTGATCGAAATTGCTGAAATCCTGACCGACAATGTACGCGAGAGCGACCTGGCCGCGCGCTGGGGTGGTGAGGAGTTTGCCGTCATTCTGCCCAACACGCCGCTCGACGCTGCACAGGCCAAGGCCGAGCAGTTGCTCGAGGAGGTCCGAAAACAGCAGTTACCCGATGGCCGCAACCTGACCATGAGCGTCGGCGTTACCCAATATCGAGATGAAGAGTCCGGTACCGAGTTCCTGAAGCGCGCCGACCTGCTGATGTACGAGGCCAAGAATGCTGGCCGTGACCGGGTCCGTGCCGGAGAGTAGCGCAGATTCAGGCCTGTCGGCTGCTGCCGGACAAACAGCGCCATTCAAGCACATTCAGCTACGCCAGGGCATCTTTGAAGACCTCTGCACGGGCGCGACGGCGCTATTGCAGGATACTCCGGCCTGGCTTGGGTGAGTGCCAATAGTGATAACAATCGGTTATTCCAAATAAACGAGCCCAATGGATACGGAGACCCTGCAAGGGCCCGTCCCGGAAGGGGTTCGCCGGAAACGCCGCTTCTCGCACGCTGCGATCTTCGGCCGTAGCTGCGGCCACTGTCTCTCCGATCACACCACACGATCTGCGGTTTTTCTGACTGAAATGCGCTCCGTGCAGAGGTATTCAGAGGTTCTCTAGGCGCGACCGACATCACGATCATGCGGTGAATGCAGGTATTCGCTTTCGACCGCAGACTGTTGAATCAGATCAAGCAAATACTTCAAGCGATCACTGGCGCTGTCGAGTCCTTCGGCAAACGCATCATCGCCGGCATCCTGCGGTTGGTGCGCGTACAACCAATAATGCACTGCCCCGGCGACCAGTCCATCCGCAATCGCCCAGACATCGGCATCGGGGTGTTGCTGGGCCAGCGCATTACCCAGATCAACGGCCTCATCGGCCGCGTCATCAAACAGTTCATCCAGTTCACTCATGCAGGATCTCCTAATAGCGACCAGTTACCCAGGAAGGGGCGCTATTGACAGTGTACTGAGTTGGGCAAATTGTGTTGGACGTTTTGTAGGAGGGGGTTCCGGTTT
>CAKZPB010000127.1 GCA_937138395.1 uncultured Pseudomonadota bacterium | reverse complement strand
GCCGGGACCCAGTGTCTTCATCCCCGCAACTGAAACCGAACCGCAGATTGCGCAGATTAAACCAAACAACGATTGATTCAACGACCAAACGACCCTTTTTTTCCGGAAACCTGAACCCCGAACCCGGAACCCAACGCTGTTATTTAAGCGTCTTCTCCGCCCATTCGGCCAACTGCGACCGTCGAATCTTGGCGTTATGCCGAATATCGACCGGCAGGCTCTTGTGCAGCAGCACATCGCGCACTATTTCAGTGGCCGGTTCCGAACTCAGGCGGTTGGCCACGGCGCTCCGCAGCGCCTGACGTTCAGACCGGCTGTTCACATCAGGCTCCGGCTCCACCACCATTACCGGCCGCTGCGATCCGGCTGCGCCCACGCCCACCAACGCGGACCGATACACGCCCTTCAGGGCATTGACCGGCCCCTCGACGCACTCGGTAAACAACGTGCCCTGCCCGGTCTGCACGCGTTCGGACTTGCGTCCGCAGAACCAGATACGGCCCTGGTCATCAATCCAGCCCAGGTCACCCATGCGATGCCAGGTATTGCCATCGCGGTCGCGCATCTTGGCCAGTTTGGTCTGGGCCTCCCGATGCCAATAGGTATCCGTGACGGTCGGCCCGAACACGCAGAGTTCGCCAATGAGCCCCGGCTCGACCGAATTGGAAGATTCCAGCGATTCAATCACCTGGTCGGTAATCTCGATCACCCGCACCTGGTTGGCGGCCAGCGCACGGCCAACGCAAATGCCCTTGCCGCTGCGGTTGCCCGCCGATAACTCGCCGATCAGCTCGCGGCCCGAGATGGTCGCCAGCGGCAGACACTCGGTCGCGCCATACGGCGTATGAATATCGGCCTCGTCATCAATCGCCTGGTGCACCCGCTCGATCACGATTGGATGCACCGGAGCGCCCGCCGACAGCATGCGCTTGACGCCGCGTAACTGGATGTTCTCCGCCTGCAAGTGCCGCGTCAGCGTGTTCATCAGCGCAGGCGAGCCAAACAGATTGGTCACCTGGTAGCGCTCGATCAGGCTCACCAGCATGGCCGGGTCGACGCTGGCCGGGCGGGTGAAATCCATCGGCGGTACTACCGTCGTCATCCCCAGCGCGGGGTCAAACAACGCAAACGGCGGAAACGTCGGCAGATCGATCTCGCCGGGCTGCATGCCGTAGGTATCGCGAATCAACTCGACCTGGGCCGAGAAATGGCGGTGCCGGTAGACCACGCCCTTCGGGATACCGGTCGAACCCGAGGTAAACAGGATGGCCGCTGCATCATTCGCAGCCACTTCGGGCAATACCGCCTCCTCGCTGGCCGCAAGCTGGCCGGCTGCGAGCACATCGTCCAGCCGAAGCCCGCGCCAGAACGGCCGTGGCCCGACGGTAATCACCTGTTTAATCGACTCACGCGCCCAGCCCAGCACCAGCCGCGCTACCTGGGCACGCGTAATGCCGATAAACACGCTCGGCCGCGCCTCGCCCAAACAGGCCTTCAGCGGCTTCAGGCCAATGCCCGGATCAATCAATACCGGCACACAACCGGCCTTGAACAGCGCGAAGAACAGCGCAAAGAATTCCAGCGACGGCGGCACCATCAGCGCCACGCGCGTACCCGGCTTGATGCCTTTGCGCGCCAGGCCCAGCGCCAGGTGATCCGACAAGCGGTTCAGCTCGGCATAGCTGTAGCGTTGGTCCGTCCAATTGGCACTCGCACCGCCTCGCTCAGGAATAATCAGCGCCGTGCCGCGCGGCTGCTGCATGGCCTGGGCCGTCAGCGCCTCGGCAATATTGGTGAAACGGGGCTTGGTCATCGTCAGGAAATCGAGCGTCAGGCTTTGAAATGAAGAGCAACTAGTCTAACGGCAGCCGCGCCATGCGTCCTGAAAACTGCCGCAAAATCGATCCGATGGACGAATATTGGCGAGTAATAAAGCACCAAGTGGCCAACCCCATCGTTCCGGTTCGAGAAACCGATCACAATCACAAGCGCCCAGCGAGAAAAAATCACGAACCGCCCGCAAATTGGCCCGGAACTCGCATGCTATAAGGGTGTCGACCGCAGAACAAAACACAGCTGGGTGCCTGGAATCCGCTGTTGGAACGCGAAAACCGGTCAGTTCCAGTCAGCAACTGACCAAATTTGTCAGTTCAGCACCCGTCAACGCAGTGAAATGACCGCAAATTTGCATTAGAATAGCGCATTAATAACTATTTGGCCCACAAAACCAAGTGTTGGCCTGGTTCTTGCATTCTTATCATTGCAAGTAATATTTCGTAGTCAACCAATCTCTAAAAGAGGAGTAAGACATGCAAAACCTACGAACCATGAAGAAACAAGGTGGTTTCACGCTCATCGAACTGATGATCGTAATCGCCATTATCGCCATCCTGGCGGCCATCGCCCTGCCGGCATATCAGAACTACGT
>CAKZPB010000126.1 GCA_937138395.1 uncultured Pseudomonadota bacterium | reverse complement strand
AGCCTGATAAAGGCCATCCTGAGCAACATCGCCTCCGAAGCGCTGTAGACGTTGCCATAGAACCAGGACAGGCACTTAGTAGGAAATCTACCGAGCCGAGGATTAGAACCAGGAAAGATTAGAACCACATAGAATCAGGTCAGGCACATAGTAGGAAATCTGCCGACCCGAATTCGGGTGGTTTTTCCGATGTTGTTCTCGGCGTAGGCCGGCTAGGCTATTGCTGAACTCATCGCTTTGCTGTCACCAATGCCCCAGGCTCGCTGCCGACTCGTTTCCACCGAAGTCACGCCTTTCTACCACGTGATCTCCCGCTGCGTGCGCAAGCATTTTCTGTGCGGCCTGGATCCGCTGACCGGCAAAGACTACTCGGCACGAAAGCAGGCCATCCAAGACCGCCTGGCGTTGCTGGCCGAGGTCTTCGCAATTGATGTCTGCGCCTACGCGATCCTTTCGAATCACTACCACCTGGTCGTCCATATCGACCAGCAGCGCGCATTGGAATGGTCCAATGTCGAAGTCGCCCGGCGATGGACCCGTTTATTCACCGGCCCAGCACTGGTCCGAGCCTTCGTCGCCGGGCAGGCGTTGACCACTGGCCAACAGCAGGTCGTCAATAAGCACCTAAGGGACTACCGAAATCGTCTCCACGACCTTTCGTGGTTCATGAAGTGCCTCAACGAACCAATCGCGCGTCAGGCCAATGCCGAAGATCAGGTCACCGGCCATTTCTGGCAGGCACGATTCTCCAGCCAGGCCCTACTCGACGAAGCGGCAGTGCTGACGGCCATGGCCTACGTCGATCTCAATCCAGTTCGTGCCGGCATCGCCAAGACGCCTGAGGCTTCTGACTACACGTCGATCCAGCAGCGAATCGCAGAATGGCAGGCCAGAGAGGCAGGTGAGCCAGAACAGGATTCAAAACCGCACCCTGCCCGTCGCGAAACGATCAATCTGCAGAGCACCATCGTCAAACTGCTCCAGTTCCGAGATGAGGCCACTCCAATCACCGAACCGGGCATCCCTTATTGCGCCGCCGATTACCTGGAGCTAGTGGATTGGTCTGGCCGGGCCATCGTCGAGGGAAAAAAAGGGTCGATTCCCGACAACCTGCCACCCATCCTGCAGCGGCTCCAAATGCAACCGCAGCAGTACCTGGCACACATTCAAAGACCGGGGCTCGGAATTGCCAACGCTCTGGGCGCCTTGGACAAGCTCAAGCAATACACCGAACACTTCGGTAAATCCTTTATGAAAGGCCAGACTGCAGCTGCTGCGCTTTTTTCGCCGGGCCCGTAGCCGCCGCGACACGTTTAGAAAAGAATCGGGCTTCGATCCCAGTTTCTACGTGCGCGAAATCCGGGATTCCTTGACTGAACTGCACGCAAGCATCCTCGCTGAGGCGAAAAAGGTCCCTAACATATTCAAAAAGTCTTTCAACAGAAGCGTAAGCGATTGCCTGAAGCTATTTGAAACGTGCCTGTCCAGTTAATTCCCATTTAATTCTAAACGTGCCTGTCCAGTTAATTGGTCCAGTTAATTGATAGTGCCTGTCCAATTAATTCTGCCTGTCCAGTTAATTTCTGAAACGTGCCTGTCCAGTTAATTTCAGTTAATTTAATTTCGAGATATTTTTAATTTTGCAGTTAATTTAGTACAGACATCAGTTGATCTCCCGAGTCTAGTAACTGCTTGGCTACTGCAGTATTGATCAGCTCATAGGCCGCCGCGTCGTTCGAGCAGCCAGTGACGAGCTGCCGCCAGCAGATGCAGCCCGACCAGCGCCGGCAGCAGGTATTCGCCACAGAACTTGTGCACTGCTTCGACGGCTTCATGGACGGTATGGCCAAACGGCATGGGGATGTAGAAGGTGAACCAACCGAATACGTCCATTCCCTCGCCTTCGGTGAACAGGTACATAGGGCCTGTCAGCACCAGTAGCACAAGAACCGCCAGCAGCAGCCGATGCATCGTGCCGGCGGCTATCCGTTCGACACGGCTTCCCGTGTCGATGGGCGCAAACCCCCGGCTCAAGCGCCAGCCGGTCCGCCAGAGCACGAAACACAAGACGAAAAAACCAAGTCCAATATGGATGCTCATAATGTAGTCTTCGGCCGCATCAGGCGCTTCGCCGGCCGCCAGGCCCAGGGTCCACATGGCAACGACCACCAATGCTGTCAGCCAGTGGTTGAGAGCCGAAATGCCCGAGTAGCTTGATTTGGTGTGCAGCTCATGCATGATTGTAATTCCTGTAGAAGACCTTGCCGATGGTAGAAGGTGGCGCCGTTGACGACAATCCGTCAAACGACGTAGGCCCCGCAACACCCCTGTTTCATGGCAGGATGATCTGCCAACGAATCACCAACATGCAACGGACTACACGATCCTATCGATGCTTAAACAGAAATTTCGGCCACGATTGCTCCTGGCCGGCACATTTACACTCATTGCCGCCCTGGTTGCCTGGGATCTGCTCTCCGACCAGGGCGCCGGCGTGGACATGCTCCATCTTGTTATCGAAACACTGGTTCTGGTCATCGCCGCCGGATCGGGGCTGGGCCTGTTGCTTCGAGACTTGCAGCAGCGTCGAAAACTCAGTGAACTGGCAAGCCAGATTCACCATGCCCGTTCCGACTCTGCACAATGGCGATCCCGTTACCAGGAGACCATCAACGGACTGAGTAAGGGCATCCAGTCACAATTCATCGAATGGCAGCTGAGTGCGGCAGAGTCGGATGTCGCCCTTCTGATACTCAAGGGTCTGAGCCTGGGTGAGATCGCAACGCTACGCGACACCAGCGAGAGAACCGTTCGCGACCAGGCCCGTGCCGTGTACCGCAAATCCGGCATGGCCAATCGGGCATCGCTTTCCGCATTTTTTCTGGAAGACCTGCTGCTGCCGATCGAAAATGAACGTAACTGAGCCGCACATTCTCAGCTTTTTTGGAAATTGCCTGGTTCAATTGATCAAGCCGTAAAGCACTGTTCGCATGTGAACAGAGACGCAATGTTCACTGCCTGAAAATCAAAATCCTTATACTGACTCACCCGTTCAAACCCTACCCGCAATCCAAGCATCACCAATGTCTCAAGCCAATAAAACCAATGGCAATTCCGTGCGGCAGGGCGTACCCGACATCAAGCCCGGGCTTGTGATGCAGCGCGATCTGCGTTGGCTGCAGCGCAAGCATCACCAGCTAGCGTCGTTTCGTGGTGCAAAAGACAAGAAATCAGGACTGCTGGAGCGTTTACAACGCCGAACGGATCAATCAATGCAGCAGGTCAAGCTGCGCGAGCAGCTCAAGCCCAGGTTGGACTTTGACCCTGAATTACCGATCAGCCGCTGGCACGACGAGATTGTCGAGGCCATTCAGCAGCATCCGGTCGTGATCGTGGCCGGTGAAACCGGCTCCGGCAAATCGACCCAGTTGCCGAAGATGGCGATTCAGGCGGGCGGTGGACGGCGTGGCTTGATTGGCTGCACCCAGCCGCGTCGCATTGCCGCGCGCAGCGTGGCGCGACGCGTGGCCGAAGAAATGCAGACCGCACTGGGCGAGCTGGTCGGTTTTCAGGTGCGCTTCAACGAGAAGGTCTCGGAAAACAGCCTGGTCAAGTTCATGACCGATGGCATTCTGCTGAATGAAATTCATTCCGACCGTCAGCTCGACCGCTACGACACGCTGATCATCGACGAGGCGCATGAGCGCAGCCTGAATATCGACTTCCTGCTCGGCTATCTGAAACAGCTGCTGAATCAACGGCCGGATCTGAGGATCATCATCACCTCGGCCACGATCGATACCGAACGCTTTGCCGAGCATTTCAACGATGCGCCGGTCATCCAGGTCGAGGGCCGGGGCTATCCGGTCAGCATCGAGTACCTGCCGCCGAATGACGGCGAAGAACTACCGCGCACGATCAAGCGTGCGCTGGACCGGGTCAGCCGCATCGATGCGCGCGGCGATGTATTGGTGTTTCTGCCCGGCGAACGCGAAATCTTTCAGGCCGCGAAGTATCTGAACAAGGCGGGCCTGCCGCACACCGAGGTGCTGCCGCTGTATGCGCGCTTACCGGCCGCAAGCCAGGATCGTATCTTTCAGCCGCATACCGGCCGCCGCGTGGTGCTGGCCACCAACGTGGCCGAAACCTCGTTGACCGTGCCGGGCATTCGTTTCGTCATCGATTCAGGCCTGGCCCGGATTTCGCGCTACGCCACGCATTCGAAGGTGCTCCGCTTGCCGGTCGAGCCGGTCTCGCAGGCCGCATGCAACCAGCGCGCCGGTCGCTGCGGCCGGATCGGCCCGGGCACCTGCGTCCGCTTGTTTGATGAAGAGGATTTCGAGCGTCGGCCCGAATTCACCGAGCCGGAAATTCAGCGCACGAGCCTGGTCGGTGTGGTGCTGGAAATGCTGAGCCTGAAACTTGGCGATCCGGAGCAGTTCCCGTTTTTGGATGAACCACCAAAAAAGCTGCTGAACGAGGCCTGGAATACCTTGACGGAACTGCAGGCCATTGAAGACAACCATACATTGACCGCGCTCGGAAGACAGATGGCGCGCATGCCGGTTGATGCGCGCCAGGCACGGATTCTGATCGAAGCCCAGCAGCGCAATGCGCTCGCTGACGTGCTGGTGGTGGTCGCAGGTTTGAGCGTGGCCGATCCGCGAGAACGTCCGCTGGACCAGCAGCAGGCCGCCGACCAGGCACATGCTGCCTTTCAAGTGCCGGGCTCGGATTTCCTGTCCCTGCTCAAGCTTTGGCACTGGTGGCAGCAGGTGCGTAAAGACCACTCGCGCAACCAGGCGACCAAGCAGGCGCGATCTCATTTCCTGTCGCCGAACCGGCTGTATGAGTGGGGCCAGCTGCACGGGCAATTGCGACAACTGGCGCGCGATCATCGCTGGGAACTGCATGCCAGTCAACCACTTGATGGCGCTTCGGAAGACGATGAATCGAAAACCAGTTGGCAGGCTCGCGCCGACCGGGTGCATCGTTCCCTGCTGTCCGGATTGCTGGCGCAAGTCGGCCAACATCAATTTGAAGGGCATGGCAAAGGCGACGGTCGTGGTGACGGCCGTGGAGACTATGCAGGCGCACGCGGGCACAAGTTCCGGATTTTTCCGGGCTCGGTGCTGGCCAAATCAACGCCGAACTGGATCATGGCCGCGGAGCTGGTCGAGACCTCGCGCCCGTTCGCCCGCATGGTCGCCGGCATTCAGCCGCAGTGGCTGGAGCAGCAGGCTGCGCACCTGATCCGCTCACGCGTATTCGACCCGCACTGGGATCGTCGCAGTGGACGCGTGATGGGGTTTCAGCAGGTGTCGCTGTTCGGGCTGATCCTGGTTGAAAAACGCAAGGTTCACTTCGGTCCGCATGCGCCGGAAGAGGCCCGCGCGCTATTTATTCGGCACGCGCTGGTACGCGGCGAAATGAATCACCGCGCCGAGTTCCTGAAGCGCAACCAACGACTGCAGCAGGAACTGGCCCAGCATGAACACAAGCGCCGACAGCGCGATGTGCTGGCCGATGAAGGTCAGCTCCTGGCGTTCTTCAACGAGCGCTTGCCCGGTAGCATTTTCACGGTCAAGGCGTTTGCGCGCTGGTATGAGGGATTGGACAACCAGGCACAGCAGCAATTGCTGTACGACCGGGCCACGCTGTTGCGCGAAAACGCACCGACCAGCGGTGATGAGTTTCCCGACCGGCTCGAATTCGATGGTGAACGCTACAAGCTGCACTATCGCTTCGAGCCTGGTCATGATGCCGATGGCGTGACCCTGATCTGTCCGCTGCATCGGCTCAACCGACTCGATGCCGACGCGCTCGAATGGCTGGTACCCGGCCTGCTGAACGACAAGATTCGTGCGCTGCTCGGCACCTTGCCGAAATCCAAGCGCCGCGCCTTCGTGCCGGCCGCCGACTATGCCCAGGCCGCGCTCGAAGCCCTGGGCGAACCCCAGGGCAGCTTGCGCGCAACACTGGCCGAACAGCTCAGCCGTATCGGCGGTCTGGATATCGAGCCGAATGATTTCCAGACCGAACGCTTGCCTGAACACTTGATCATGAACCTGCGGGTGATTGGCGAAGGCGGCAAGGTGCTGACCGAAAGCCGTGACCTCGAGCAACTGCAGTCGACGCTGGGCCAGCAGGCGCGCAAGGAGTTCATGCAGCGCCAGGCCGATGAATGGTTGCAGGACGGCCTCAAAACGCTCGATCTAACGCTGCCCGAAGTGGTCAAGACCCGTACCGGCCACAGCGCCTGGCCCGCGCTGATCGACCAGGAACACGCCGTCGGTCTGCGCCTGTTCGACGATGAGGACGAAGCGCATCTGAGCCATCAATATGGCGTGCATCGCTTGTTGCTCATCGCACTGGCCGACAAGCTGCGCTACGTGGCCAAACAGCACCGGCTGTCGTCGGCGGCTGCGCTGGCCTGGACCCGGGTCGGCGATGTGCAGGCGCTGGAACGCAAGCTCCACGAACGGGTCGTGTTCGATGCTATCGAAGACTCGTGGACCATTCGTTCCCCCGATGCGTTGAGCCAGCTTGAACAAGCCGTTCGTCCCAGGCTGATCAAGGAATGTCAGCACGCGATCGAATTACTCGACCAGACCCTGATTCGCTGGCACGCCGTTCGCGGTCAACTCAGCGAAATCGGCCCGGCCCAGCCTTCGGCTCAAGAAGATATCGAAAGTCAGCTAGACGACCTGCTCTATCCGGATTTCACTGCCGATATTTCAACCATGCGGCTGGCCGAGTATCCACGATATCTCGACGGGATCGATCAGCGCCTGCAGGCCCTGGAAATCGATCCGAGGCGCGACGTCCGGCGGCAGACCGAAGTCGAACCCTGGTGGCAGCGCTACCTCGACTACATCCACAGCGGCCAGCCCTACTCCGCTGAACTCAATCACTATCGCTGGCTGATCGAGGAATTTCGCATACAAGTCTTTGCCCAGCAACTGGGCACGCGCGAAAAAGTGTCGATTCAACGGCTAGAGCAGGCCTGGCAAACCGTGGTTGCCTGAACGTTTCATCGTCTACCTGATGCATTTCAAAACGGAATAGCGATGATGTCGGTCATTCACTCAAAGTCCGGGACTAGAACAGTGGATTTATTTGGCAGTATCGAATACTGGTTTGCGACTAGTATTGGTAAGTACCCAGGATTTGTAGAAAACATGACAAACCAAGACCAAACGCCGTTGGTAAAAGGTGTACAAGTGGCCCTGGCCCTGGGCGTATCCCAGGCGGCGTTGGCACAGCCGTTCGATCCCGAATTATCATGGTTGGAACTGAACGAAAGCACAGGGGTCGTGCTGCTCGGTCGGCAGGATTTCGACCTGGCCGGGTATTCGGTCAGCCATGCCGGTGATTTCAATGGTGACGGAATCAGCGACCTCGTTATCAGCGCAAACCGTGCGGAAGTTTCAGGTCAGCTAAATGTCGGCCTCAACTACGTTGTTTTCGGCTCAAACACCGGTTTTCCGAGTGGCATCGAGCTAATCAACATCAACGGTGTCAACGGTGTTGTGTTCGAGGGCGAGGAAGCCGATTACTACACGGGAAACTCGGTCAGCGCAGCTGGTGACTTCAACGGCGATGGCATTGATGACATACTCATCGGTGCCATGCGAGCGTCACCCAATGGCAACAGCAATGCAGGCAGCAGTTATGTGATTTTTGGGGATGAAGATCGACTGCCAAACCCTTTACCGCTTGCCGGCTTGAATAGCACCAACGGCATCCGACTCGACAGCAGCTCACCCTCCATTCGATCCGGATATTCGGTCAGCGGAGCGGGTGACATCAATGGGGATGGTATCGATGACGTGATCATTGGTGCTCCTTATAGCAGTTACCCTAGCGCGGGTACGGGGGCTTCCTATGTGCTTTTTGGCAACGAAACAGTCCCACCCAGCCCCTTTGATTTGGATAGCCTGTTCTACAGTGGTGGGTTAATTGCACTGGGCGGTTCTGGAGGAGAAGCCTCGGGTTTTTCCGTCAGCGGTGCCGGTGACTTGAATGGCGATGGCATGGATGATCTGATCATTGGCGCTCCCGGCGCCTCTCCCAACGGCAATACCTATGCCGGACGTGCCTATGTTCTGTTTGGTGATAATGCTGGATTGCCTTCGATTGTCGATCTGGGCACCATCAATGGCCTGAATGGCATCGTCATCAATGGTGAAGCGGCGGGTGACTATGCTGGCTTGTCAGTTCGAGCAGCTGGGGACATCAATGGTGACGGGGTCGACGACGTCATTATCGGTGCGCCCTATGCAGACATCGTTGGAACGGCCTCGGGCCGCAGCTACGTGGTTTTCGGCTCTGACCAGCCGTTACCCAGCCCGTTGAATCTCAGCAGCCTGAACGGCAACAATGGATTTGAAGTTCGTGGAGAATTCGCAGGTGCTCAATTCGGCCAATCGGTTAGCGGCGCTGGCGATGTCAATGGCGATGGCCTCGACGATATCATCATCGGCTCACCCTTTGAACCGACTGACACAAAATACAACGTCGGCAGGAGTTATGTGGTGTTTGGCAAAGCCGATGGATTTCCGAATACCCTGGATGTGGCCACGCTCAATGGACAGAACGGGTTCGCTCTGGAAGGTGTTGTTTCCGATGAGTATTCGGGCTTCTCCGTCAGTGGCGCGGGCGATTTCAATGGAGATGGCATCGATGATCTGGTCGCCACTGGTCCAGGGTTCGGTGAACTAGCCGGAGTCGGTTACGTCTTGTTCGGCCGCCCATCGCTGAATCTCGCACTCTCCAAGAGCAATGGCAGCGCTGGAGTCTCCACCGGCGAACCGACCACCTGGACCCTTGAAATCAGCAACGTCGGCTTTGCCGACATCTTCGATGCAGAGTTGACCGACACGCTGCCCGCAACTGTCAATGCGGCAAGCGCCAGCTGGAGCTGCACCGCCAGCGCAGGCGCAACCTGTCCAAGCAGTTCCGGCAGCGGAAATATCAATCAAACGTTTAACCTGCCGGTCGGTGAAACACTGACCTACTCCCTCACCGCAACCATTACTGCCGATGAACCCGCGATCGTCACCAATACCGCCACTGTCACGCTGGCAGGTGATCTGATCGACCTAAACCCTGCCAACAACACTGCACGTGATTCCGATCCAGTCGGTCTATTCTCGGACGGCTTCGAAAACGAGGGCTAGTGGCAGCTTTTGATGCTGTTTTTCGACTTAATCAGTAAGCCCGAAAAACATCCAAACCATGCCAACATTTGAAAAATCGAAGCTGGGCGTTGCGCTGCAATTAGCGCTGATCGCCGGAGTTTGCCAGCAAGCCAGCGCAGAGCCCTTTCCAGCGCGACTGAATCTGTCGACCCTGGACGGCACTTCTGGAGTCATCATCACTGGCGCGTCGGCAGGCGATGCTTCCGGGTTCTCAGTCAGTGCCGCCGGGGATATCAACGGAGACGGCATTTCAGACGTGACCATTGGTGCCTATCGAGCGGAGACGACTTTAGGCGGAGTGGACGCCGGCCGCAGCTATATTATTTTTGGATCAGGTCAAGCGTTTATGAGCCCGATTGCGCTGGATGACTTCAGTTTGCCCAGTCCGTTTCGGGCGTTTGGCGGAGAGAATTCACAAGGGGTTCGTTTCTCGGGACACTCGGTCAGTGGCGCGGGTGATTTCAACAACGACGGGTTTGATGATTATCTGATTGGTGCACCCGGAAACATTCTCGGCCTGCCGCTTGAGGATACCGAGGGACGAGCCTACTTGGGGTTCGGTAGTCAGTTTCTAAGCAATACTTTTCTCGGTAGCTTCAACGGCAGCTCAGGCTTCAAGATCAATGCAGAAAGCACGCTTGATAATGCTATTGGCTATTCAGTCAGCCGCGCCGGCGATTTCAATGGCGATGGCATTGACGATGTTTTGATTGGCGCTACGCGGGCCGATCTTGCCGGCGACGGCCGGGGCGGAAGAGCCTATATCTTGTTTGGCACATCAAGCATCACCGCGCCCTTCGAATTCAATTTGAACACGCTCGACGGCAGCAATGGTGTCGTGATATCGAAAGCCGCGACCAGCAGCCTGTTGGGGTTTTCGGCCAGCCCCATTGGTGATTTCAATGGTGATGGTCAAGACGATGTCATCATCGGTGCGCCTGGGAGCACAACCAACGGCAATAATTCGGGCAGCAGCTACATTGTATTTGGAACCAATGAGCCGACCAATCCAATTCAGTTGGACAGCCTTGACGGTACGAATGGGCTGGTGGTTCACGGTGAGACAGCCAACGACCGTTCCGGCTCGTCGGTGCACGCCGCCGGCGATATGAACGGCGATGGTTTTGATGATGTCCTCATTGGCGCACCCTATAGCAGTGGTGGATTGAGCTTTGCAGGTCGAAGTTATGTCATTTTTGGCACAGACCAGACGATCGCAACACCGCTTGAGTTAAGCAGCTTGAACGGCACCACTGGCTTTGTTATTGAAGGGGCCGAAGCCAATGACTTTGCCGGCACATCGGTCGCTGGCGGCAGCGACCTGAATGGTGACGGTCTGGATGATCTGGTCATTGGCGCAACCGGAGCAGACAGCCTTGACAGCATGGGCGATATAAACGACACCGATACCGGCGTTGTGCACGTTGTATTCGGATCCAGTCAGCTCAGCCATCCATTCCAGTTAGGCGACCTGGACGGCAGCAATGGATTCACCATCAACGGTGCAGCACGTCTGGACCGGCTCGGTCATTCAGTCGATTTTGCCGGAGATGTCAATGCCGATGGCACAGAGGATTTGATCATCGGCGCGTATGGCTCGGACGGCAATGGCGATGACTCCGGCACCAGTTATATCGTGTTTGGACGGTCACTGAATGACCTGGCCATCAGCAAGTCCAACGGCACTGGGGCACTTGATCCAGGGCAAATCACGACCTGGCGAATCGAAGTCAGCAATCTAGGTCCTTATACAGTCAATGACGCACTCGTAACCGACCATGTACCCGACGGTATCATCAATGCCAGCTGGACCTGCGCTGCATTCGACGGCGCCAGCTGCTCGAATGCATCCGGCCCCGGTGCAATCAACGAACTAGTCGATCTACCGGCCAGCAGCTCGATAGTGTTCGAACTGACCGGAACGGTCAACGTCGATGAACCAAACGTCATCATCAACTTTGTCGAAGTTCAAATGCCCGGTACGTCGATCGACGTGAACCTGGCCAACAATATCGCAATCGACTCGGACCCGATCGGCTTGTTTACCGACGGCTTCGAAGACGACAACTAGCGGCAACAATGAAAGTAGAGTGAGATGGACAAAAAAGGCACAAACAACGGCAGGCTTAACGTGAACAAACCGGAACACTCGTTATTGGTCGCAGCTATCAGGTTATCCCTTGTGCTGGGCCTGGTGCCGTCAGCATCAAACGCCTCCTTTCCTTCCGAAATTGAGCTTGGCGATCTGGACGGCTCGGATGGCTTCATCGTCAACGGTGAATTCGATAATGATTTCGCTGGCCGCTGGGTCAGTGCCGCGGGTGACATCAATGCGGACGGTATAGCGGATTTCGCGATCGGTGCCATTGAAGCCGATCCCAACGCCATCAACAATGCTGGCCGGAGTTATGTCGTATTTGGTTCGTCAAGCGCTCGGCTCGATCCATTCAATCTGAGCGACCTGGATGGTATGAATGGTTTTGCGCTGGACGGAGACTTATTGGACAGCAGTTCCGGTTGGTCGATCAGTGGCGCTGGCGACATCAACAATGACGGCATTGACGATGTAATCATCGGTGCGCCGTTTGCCGATGCCGATGGAGTCATTGATTCGGGCCGGGGTTACGTCGTGTTTGGTGCCGCAGGCGGTTTGGCAAATCCATTCGATTTGGGCAGCCTCAACGGCAGCAACGGGTTTGTGCTGGATAGCGAATCCGCCGAAGCGCGTTTAGGAGTTTCAGTCAGCCACGCAGGCGACATCAATGGCGATGGCATTGATGACGTAGTCATCAGCGCACCGGAAATTGTTGTAGGCACAACAGGAGAAGGTCGAAGTTATGTTGTTTTTGGACAATCGAGCTTTTCGAATGTATTCAATCTCAGCAGCCTGGACGGCAGCAACGGCATCCGTATCATTGGTGAAAACGTCGGCGACTTTGCCGGCCACGCCGTCAGCAACGCCGGTGATTTCAACGGCGATGGCTTTGATGACCTGATCATTGGCGCGTATGGCTTTCAGCAAGGCATCTACAACTCCACCGGTCGTGGCTATGTGGTGTTCGGCGGCGGCAGCCTGCCGGGCACGATCAATCTGACCGATCTCGACGGAACCAATGGCTTTGCCATTGACGCGGGATCCACCACGGATTTCTTTGCAATTTCAGTCAGCGGAGCAGGCGACGTCAACGGCGACGGCTTCGACGATGTCATCATCGGTGCAGATAACGCGGATTCCGACGGCCAGCCCGGGACTGGTCGGGCATACGTGGTCTATGGCGCCAGTAGCGGAATTCCCGATCCGTTGGATATCAACACGCTGGATGGTTTGAATGGCTTAACCTTCAACGGCGAAGCATTCTCCGACCGGCTTGGGCGGGCCGTGAGCGGCGCAGGCGATATCAACAGCGACGGCATTGATGATTTGATTGTTGGCGACTTCCGAGCCGACTTCGAACCCGGCAATCAAGGCCGATGCTATGTCGTCTTTGGTCGTCATGGCGGCTTGTCGAATCCGTTCAACTTAAGCCTGCTGGATGGTGGCAATGGGTTCAAGTTGAACGCGGAAGGAAGCATTGATCAAGCCTGCCGGGCCGTCAGCAATGCCGGAGATGTCAATAATGATGGCATTGATGACGTGATCATCGGTGCTCAACTTGCTGATACCGGAAGCGGCCTGCGCGCAGGTCGCAGCTACATCGTCTATGGCCGCCCCAGCCTGGATTTAAGCATCAGCAATTCCAATCGCGCCCCCTACGTGGATACCGGCGTGGACAGCACCTGGTTTATCGAAGTTCGAAATGTCGGCGACCGGGATGCATTCGGCGCTCGTTTGATCAATCCGATCCCAAGTGGTGTAGAGACTGCAAGTTGGACATGCACCGGGTTCGGCGGTGCCGTATGTCCGAATTCGAGTGGTACTGGCGCAATCGAAGAAGAGATCGATCTACCAATTGGCGCCCAGCTGAACTATGAATGGACCGCGACCGTCACCGCGATAGAACCCGAAACGGTCACCAACAGCGCAACGATCAACCTGGCTGAGGGATTGGTAGAACTGAACCCGCTGGACAACACTGCCAGCGATACCGACCCGGTCGCGTTGTTTGCCGACAGCTCGGAAGTGGAACTGTAGTCAATCCCCTGACCCGCGTTTAGTGCACTTATACAGCCTCTGTGATCCGGGACAAGTTTGAAGCATGGACAAGGCCATCAAATCGGATGACCAGGCGATAGTACGGGCAGCCGATGCACATCGCCCGTGTCGATGCCGATGTCAGGCGATGGGTTGAACTGCAGATCAGGCCATGACTATCGCTCAAGCTTCAATTTCGTTGATGGCCTGTTCAATGGCCCGGGCATTGATCAATAAAAAATGACCGGAGAACTCGACCCGAACGAAGGGTCGTCAAGAACCTGACGAGTCGAGGCTTTTTCCAGAGCGCGTGGTCCGTTCGCTGAAAGAATGCACAAGGACTGTGGTTCGAATACCGGTGATTGAACTTCCTGGACCATCTCAGGCTGGCGCGTCACAGCAAGCGTGTTCCGGTCTTGCTTTTCCAGTTTCGCAATCCAAGGCTGGTTTCTCTGAATACGAATGCAACAGCATGCCGTTCGAACCGTTACAGTAATGTTCTGATGAACCTACCTGCCAGCCAATCTGTTGCACAACTGCCTTACTCGGGACTGCGGCTCAAGCGTACCTCGCCGATCCGCGATCAGGCGGATTGGGATGACATCTGCCGCACCCATCCCGATGCCAAAGTGATCCCGGTGTGGCAAGGAAAAAGCCTGATCTCGGGTTGGAACGGCGGCGAAGAAGACGCCAGCATTGATCAACCACTCACGATGAAGACCGTGGAGACCAGTAGCGTCGCGGATGCCGAACTGGTCCTTCTCGGCGTCGACGATGAGTCGCCGATGCTGGCCGCGGATCTGTCTCATTGGTCACAAGCGGACGCCAATGCGCTGACTCAGGATGCGCGCTTTGTCGATCTGCGCAAGGTCGGCGCCGCACTGGATACCCAAGAGGCCGCACTCTTGAGCTATGCGCGCGGCATGGTCCATTGGCACCAGACTCATCGCCACTGTGGCCGTTGCGGTGCAGCCACCCTGAACGAGCGCGGCGGCATGCTGCGTCGATGCCCGGAAACGAGTTGCAGTGGCCAAGCCTTTCCGCGTATCGATCCTGCCGTGATTGTTCTGGTGGTCGATGACAGCCTTCACCCGGATGGCGTTCCAAGGTGCCTTCTTGGTCGTGCAGCAGGCTGGCCAAAGGGCGTGTATTCCACGCTGGCAGGCTTTGTGGAACCCGGGGAAACGCTGGAGGAAACCGTGGCCAGAGAGGTGCGGGAAGAAAGCGGAATCGGTATTCGCGACGTCCGGTACCAAGCGTCCCAGCCCTGGCCGTTCCCCTCATCCCTGATGATCGGATTCCATGCCACTGCGCGCACGCTCGACATTGCTCGTCACGATCAAGAGCTTGAAGATGCGCGTTGGTTCAGTGCCCGGGATCTACGAGACGCCGGCACGTGGGGAGAGGACAAGACGCTCTGCCTGCCCAGGCAGGATTCGATCGCACGGTACCTGGTTGAACGCTGGCTCGAACAACAAGCCTGAGTAACGTATTCCCGTTCGATCTGTCCTGGCCGGTCAATAGCCTCGGCATTGGTCGAAGCGATCAGTAGCCTGGCAGGGACGTACTCAATAAGGGCTTCTGTCCATCGTCATGCCTGATGGCCCGGCGTCAGGACCAGCAGGCGATGCCCATCGCCGGCCTCGATTCGGGTATCGGCCGGTGGGTTCAACAGCAGCTCGGGTGCCGATCCTGCACCAGGATCTGTCTGTACACCGAGCAGCAACTCGCCGGATTCAGCCATCCGCTGCTCCAGCTCGGCGAAGCTGCGCGCATTCGATAGCGTGATAGAACGGAACGCCAGTTCCGGTCCGTGCGGCGCGAACAGCGCGTTGAACACCACGCTGAGTTCGGGTCGCATGGCCAGCTGGGCCAGCAGATGACTGATCAGCAGCGGCGGAATCAGCGTTTCGGCACCGGCGTTGCGGATCAGGCCCTCATTCGCGGCGTCGGCCAGCTCGATCAAAACGTGCGGGCGCTTAGGTTCATGCTCGAGCAGCGATTCGATCATGCGGTGACCGACCACGGCGCGCGCATCAGACTCTTCCGAACTGGCCAGGCGGTCGCTGGTCAGCAACACGATGCTGTCGTAGCGCATCACTTCGAACTGCTGCAGCACGCCCTCGAGCAGATAATCGTCCCGGAACTGCCGCAGTTCGATCGGTTCAAGGCCTTCCAATGCCGCCAGCGCCTGCTCACGTTCCTCCAGCGGAATCGCGGAAATCAGATCGATCTGCCAGCGACGGTCGGCGCGATCGGCCAGCGTTTCGATCAGCGTCGGGACGCGTGCATTCCAACCCAGCAGCAGCACGCGATGCGGCTCACTCTTGCGAACCACAGGCTTGGCGCGCGGTTCGCGGCTGACGACCACGCCGCGCGCGGCACCGGGGCGCGCAAAGTCGGCATCCTGGGCATCGCGTGCCAGCAGCACCATTTGATCGCCTGCTTCGACTTTAAATTCAGACGAAGGACACAACATCGCCGTCACATCCTCGCCCTTGCCGCGGATCAGGCCCAGCAGGCGCGCGCGTGGACAGCGCGCGGCGACTTCCTTGAACGGCGCACCGGCCAAGGAACCGACCGGCAGCAAGTGAAATTCATTACCGTCCAGCGAAGTCAGCGTCTCGCGCAAGAAGGCTGCCAGACCCGGATGCAGCAGCGTCTGCAGCAACAGTCGCGAGACCGTTCGATCAGAGGCAACCACTTCCAGCGGCCCGCTGTAGGCACGCCGCACCATTCCCAGTCGACGACCATCCTGCACTTCGACGACCACGCGCGGGGGCGGGCTGTTGGCTTCGGCGGCACGCGCATCCATCGACAACAGCACGCGAATGGTCTCGACATCCGGATCCAGTCGATAGCCCTGCTCCGGGCCGCGGAAGCCGAAATCGCTCGGCAATAAAACCACCGAAGCATTCAAACAGGCTGCACGCTGGATGGCCTCTTCTTCCAACGCCGAGCCGTAGCGCAGGATCACCCGGTTCGCACGGCTGCCCAGCACCGGGTCGGCGCGCAATTCCTGGGACTGCACAGCCGACACGTCTTCGGACAGCACCACCGGCGTCAATCGCTTGAGGCCGAACGACAGCAGAAAACGACGCTCGGAACGCTGGCTGCCAACCAGCTCGCGCAGCAGCGGCAGCGTGCGGTTGGTCCAGCCGATAATCACGACGTGGTTTTTCAGCGCGACCGGCGTCAGGCCACGCTCGAACTCGCGCATGCGCGCAATCAGCCACTGGGTCATGATGGCAACCAGTGCGCCGAGGAACACGACATAGCCGCTCAAGGTCAACAGCGTCGAGACGAACCGCCGCCAGCCGCCGATATCATCACCCAGATAGCCCGGATCGGTCAGCCGCAGAAACGCCCACCACACCGCATCCGGTGCCGAGACCTGGTCGCCGGTTATCAGCACCGCGACCCCGCCAGCCAGCGAAATCAAACCGATCAGGCCGGCCACGACCAGCAGCTGAAATCCTGCGCCCTTGACGAACTGGCGCTCGACAAAGAATTTGACTCGATCGACCAGCGGCAACCGAATCATTACCGCATTCCTGTGCGATCGCGAATCGTGGTGGTTCTCATGCGCTTTCCATCACTGAGGTCCTGTTTCAACAGTCACTTTGGCTCAACAGCCGTGTCGCTCATCATAGCCTTGAATGCTTTCGTACAGGAGGTTGGCCGGGCATTGGCGGCGCACAGCCGCGCGCTTGAAAACCTGCAAGAACCCGGGTCGACAGTCAGAAATCCAGCGCGGAAATCTGCCCGCATACGAGCTCGCCGCCGAAGCGAACTGATATCATGATGTCTGCCATCGCTGTCCATTTCGGGAAACCTGATAGATGCGTTCGATATTGGCGGTGTTCACGTTGCTGCTCGGTGTCACCATCATCCTGGCTGGCAGCGGATTGCTCGGCACCCTGCTCGGCGTGCGGGGGCAAATCGAGGGCATGGCGGCCGGCACGCTGGGAATCGTGATGTCGGGCTACTTCATCGGTTACGTGGCCGGAACCTTTCTCGTCCCGAAAATGATCCGACGCGTCGGTCACGTTCGAACCTTTGCCGCGCTCGCTTCGCTGGCCTCGATCGCCACCCTGGTCCACGGTCTTTACGTCAGCCCACTGGCCTGGTTCCTGATGCGGTTTCTCGTTGGGGTCTGCGTCGTGGGTCTGTATATCGCAATCGAAAGCTGGCTGAACGAACAGACCTCGAATGAAGAGCGCGGGCACGTGTTCTCCGTCTACATGACGACCACGTTGATCGGCCTCGGGCTTGGCCAGCTGCTGCTGATGACCGGCGATGCCGCCCGACTTGAACTGTTCGCACTGGCCTCGGTGCTTTTGTCGCTGGGTCTGGTCCCGGTGGCACTGACTCGGGTTCGTGAGCCGCCACTGGTCGAAGCCGAGCGACTCGGTCTTCGCAAGCTGTACGAAATCTCGCCGGTCGGCGTCGTGTGCTGCGTGTTCTCCGGGCTGGGGATCAGCACGCTCTGGAGCCTCGGCCCGGTGTTTATCGGTGGTCTGGGCTTCGACGCGCGCGGCGTCTCGCTGTTCATGGCGCTTACGATACTCGGCGGCATCCTGATGATGTGGCCGGTGGGCCGCCTGTCCGACCGAATCGAGCGACGCCGCGTACTGATGCTCACCTGTGCGATGAGCGGGGTCGGAGCCGGCGCGACACTCTTGTTGATTCCGGTTGGTGCCTGGGGGGTGCTGGTCGGAGGATTTCTATACGGCTGCTTTGCGTTCAGCATCTTTTCACTGGCCACCGCCCACACCAATGACCACATCGCCGCCGGACAGGTGCTGGAGGCCACGTCCGGTCTTCAGCTGCTCTGGGGCAGCGGCGCCATCGTGGGGCCGATCGTGACAGGATTCCTGATCCAGCGGTTCGGACCGGAAGCGCTGTTGGTCTGGTTCCTGGTTACAGCGCTGATTCCAGCCGCTTTTATCCGGTATCGCATGGCCTTCAGCCAACCGATCCCGAGGGAGGATCAGGGCGATTTCGTGCCGCATTTCGCTACCTCGTCGGCCGCACTCGAAATGCATCCAGAAGTCGATGTGGATGTGGAAGCCGATATCGACATCGGAGCCGGAACCGACGACGACGGCGAGGACACCCGTTGACCGCACAGCGGCGTCGATTCAGTCAACGACCACTTGATCGATCAGCGGCAGCGGGGACCATAGCATCATCCCCGATCGCACGCCATCGGTCACAGGGCCGCCCGGGCTCCCGTTCTACCCAATCGTTTGAAAACGTCACCAAGGCCCGGATGCTGCTAGCCAGCTCCTCGACCACGCCCGGCGAAAGGCTTGATGAGTCCGTTCAGCGCCAGATGCGCAACGCCAGCAGGGCGCTGGCAGCAAAGCCGATCATGGCCGGGACCGAAGTACCACTCAGAAATGGACCCACTTCGAAGGCTGCCAGCATGGCCGAGGACACCAGCAGGCCGGCCGCCACGATGGCACCGGGCACCCGGCGATTATGCCGACTCAGGCGCTGGTTGATCGCGGCCAGGTCCGTACTATCAATTCGCGCCTTGAACTGGCCCCGGCTGGCAAACTTGAGCGCCTCGTGAATCAGGCCCGGTATTTCCGGCCCACGCGCCAGCCAGCCGGGTAGTTCGCGTCCGACTTTCTGCGCAGTGCGGCTTATACCGTAGCGCTGGCGGAAGATTTCCTCCAGCTCGGGCTTGGCGACGTCCCAGATATTCAGCTTCGGATACAGATCGCGGCCCATCCCCTCGATATTCAGCAGCGTTTTCTGCAGCATGATCAGCTGCGGCTGAATGGTCAGCTTGAAGCGGCGGGCAACTTCGAACAGGCTGACCACCATCTCGGCAAACGACACTTCTTCGAGCGGCCGGGTAAAGCTGGGCTCACAGACCGTGCGTGCAGCGGCTTCCATCTCGTCGATGCGCGTATCGGCCGGGACCCAGCCGGCATCAACGTGCAGTTCGGCCACGCGCCGGTAGTCGCGATTGAAAATGGCCAGGAAGTTTTCACCGATGTAGTACAGATCGGTCGGCGTCAGGCTGGCCACGATGCCGAAATCCAGCGCGATAAACGTCGGGTCGGACGGGTCGCTGGTGTCCACCCGTATATTGCCCGGGTGCATGTCGGCATGAAACAGGTTGTCGCGGAAGACCTGCTGGTAGAAGATCCGGATGCCGCGTCGGGCCAGGCGCTCCAGGTCAACGTTCTGGCGGCGCAATTCATCCAGGCGACGCACCGGCACGCCGTAAATACGCTCCATGACCAGCACGCGCTCGGCCGTGTGCGACCAGTAGATTTTCGGAATGTACAGGTCGCTGGAATCTTCGAAATTGCGCCGCAGCAGGCTGGCGTTGGCGCCTTCACGCTGCATGTTCAGCTCATCGAAAATAACGCGCTCGAATTCGCCGACCACTTCATCCGGTCGTATGCGCTCCCCCTCGGGATGGGCACGTCGCGCCAGCCGGCCCAGTGCCACCAGCAGTTCAAGATCATCGCGAATCTGGGCTTCGATACCGGGCCGAACCACCTTGACAACCACTTCCTGGCCATCCTTCAGCGTCGCGGCATGCACCTGGGCAATCGAGGCCGAGGCCATCGGCTTGGCCTCGAACGAGCCGAACAGTTCTTCGACGCTGGCTTCGAGCTCATCTTCGATGATCTGGCGGGCTTCCTGATCGGAAAACGGCGGTACCGAATCCTGCAGTTCGGCCAGCTCATCGGCAATATCCGGTGGCAGCAGATCACGACGAGTCGACAGAATCTGACCGAACTTGACGTAGATCGGGCCCAGGTCCTGCAGCGCCAGCCGCAGCCGGGCGCCTCTGGACAGCTCACGCACCCGCTTGTGCCCCCAGGGCAACGCGCGGACCACGCG
Organism: uncultured Pseudomonadota bacterium; assembly: GCA_937138395.1. Taxonomy (GTDB): domain Bacteria; phylum Pseudomonadota; class Gammaproteobacteria; order Xanthomonadales; family Wenzhouxiangellaceae. Next base: position 4,619 of record CAKZPB010000126.1, on the reverse strand, counting down.
CGCAAAGCGCAGCATCGGCAGTTCGGCGATCAGTTCATCGAGGCGATAACGCGCCAGCGTTGCGCCAATCCGGAACATGCGGGCCGTTCGACGGATCATGACGAGCGACGCCTGCGGTCGCGGCTTTCGAGGCGGTCGACCGCCTCGCGCAGTTCATCGACCTGGTCACGCCATGCGGTCCATTCTTCCGGATTCGGCACCGAGCCGCTTTCGTCGCGCAGCCAGTGGCTGACCTGCTCACCGGACGTGCGCACGGCGTGGCGGCCGAAGCGCGAGGCTTCGACCAGCATGCGGTAAACCTGCGGACCGATCATGTTGCCCAGGTAGCGACTGATGCCGGCTTCCCAGTCCGGATCCAGGCTTTTCAGAATCTGCTGAAATTTCTGCGCCAGGCGCGCATCGCCCTCGATCTTGACGCTGCCGGGGCCGTCCAGTTCCGGAATGGCCATGCCCATCAAGGCGCCGGGCGTACCCTGAATCACTGTGTCGGCTGCTTGTGTCTGTTGGTCCCCGCCGGTGTCATCCTCAGCCTCGCTCGATGGCGGCTCGGCCAGCACCTGCCAGCCGTCTTCGCTGGCGCTGAACCACAAGTCAATCTGCAATCCGCTGAGTTCGAACTTCAGCCATTTCCCGTTCAGCGGCTTCAAGCGATCAGCGCCCTGCTCATCCAGCTCCAGCGCGCGATTCAGGGTTTGCTCGATGGCCTGGGCCAGCCAGCCGGGGAGTGGCGTCAAGTAACGGGACATAGCACGGATGCTCGCCTAGACGCGAGCTGCGCGGTGGATGGCGGCAATGCCGCCGGACAGGTTCTCGAAACCGGCGCGCTCGAATCCGGCCTCCTCAAGCATGCTGATCAGCGTTGCCTGGTCCGGAAAACGGCGGATCGACTCGGCCAGGTACTGATAGCTCTCGCGATCATTGGCCACCAGCTGACCCAGCCGCGGCAGCACCTGAAATGACCACACGTCATACAGCTTCGAGAAAAGCTCAGGCGATACTCGGGAGAATTCCAGAATATGCACACGGCCGCCCGGCTTCAGCACCCGGTACATTTCGGCCAGTCCGGCTTCCTTGTCGGTGAAATTTCTGAGTCCAAACGCAATCGTGACGTGATCGAACTGCCGATCGGCGAACGGCAGTGATTCGCCGTTGACCTGCAGCCAGTCCAGGCCTTCGACCTGGCCCTGGTTATCCATCCGGCGCCGCCCGGCCTTCAGCATGTCGTGATTGATATCGGCCACCATCACGCTGCCTTTTTGCCCGACCTTGCTGCGTACCAGATCGGCAATATCACCGGTGCCGCCGGCCAGGTCCAGCACCTGTTGTCCGCGGCGCAATCCACAGCCGGAAACAAACTGTCGTTTCCATAGTCGATGAATGCCGAGCGACATCAAGTCATTCATGACGTCATAGCGGTCCGCCACGGACGAAAACACCTGGCCGACCAGCCGGGTTTTCTCTTCAGCTGCGACCTCGCGATAGCCAAAATCAGTCATGACGTGCATCCATTAAGAATCAACAATCGATCGTTGTCCATCCTACCCCCGAGGTGTGACCAGGTGTGCAGCAAACGCTACAAGTCCAGCGCAAAACAGCGCACCGATTTCAGCGGCTTCTGACTGGCCAGATGGGTGACCAGATCACGCTGCAGATCGAGCGCCATCAGCTGCCAGTCGGAGGGGTCCAGCCAATCGCCGGGCAGCGAAATAATGCCGGGCTGCAGCTCGGTACTGAGCACAACCCGGCTGATGTTGCCGGCAATGGTGCGCCCGGCGCCCTTGATCAATGCTTCGCGCGCCGTCCAGTGCTTCAGAAACTGATGCGCGCCGAGTGGTTCGTCCATTGCGCACAGCCAGTCGGCCTCGGCGGCGCTGAAATAGCGCCGCGCCAGCTTCTGCCAGCGCAACGATCGCCGCACGTGCTCGGTATCGATACCGACCGTTCGATCGGAGGCCAGCGCAATGGCCAGCCAATCGCCGGCATGGCTCAGATTGAAATGCAGGCCGGATTCAGCCAGCTCAGCCGGCAGCTGCGGTTTGCCGAAGCGCCCGATCTGCAGGCGCACTTCACGACCGGGGCGCCCCAGGTACGCACCCAGCAGCAAGCGCAGCATGAACTTCTGACCCATCCGCCGCTGGGCCAGGCGGGCCTTGCGTTCGGGCGGCACTTCGGCCTCCATGATCGGCAGGTTCTGCAGCCGCATGATCCACACGTGCGCATGACCCGAATCCGGCCTGGCCAGGTCTTTCAGCGGCAGCTGCATCGGCAGTAGATCAGTCATCGGACAGGCTCCAGCCAAACGAACGGATACCGGATACGCCAAACGCGCCGAGCGCACGCGCCCTGGGCAGGTCCTTTGGATTCAATCCACCCAGGCCATAGACCGGCAGCGCCGATTGCGCGACCAGCTCCGCCATACCGTCCCAGCCGAGCACAGCGGCGCCCGGGTGCGAGGCCGTCGCCTGAACCGGCGACAGCGTGATGAAATCAGCCTTCAGCGCTTCGGCCCGTCGCAGCTCTTTCAGATCATGACAGGAGGCGGCCAGCAGGCGATCCGCGCCGACGGGACGCCGCGACAGCATGGCCAGTTGGTGTCGATCCAGATGAATGCCGTCTGCCGGACATTCGATGCAATCCTCGAGCTTGCCTGACACCAACCAGCGTGCGTTGAACTGCCGTGTGATGGACTGCAGCTCCGGCAGCCAGCGGTTGATCAGGCCGATCGAATCCTCCTGGGCACGCAAGCGAATCAGGCGCACGCCCGATTCCAGGCAGGCCTGCCAGCGCCACAGGAAATCATGCACGTGATCAAAATCACCCGGATCCAGCGAAATGGCATATTGCCCGCCTAGCGGGAGTACACGAACCAGCGGTCGATCTGCGGCCGGCATGTCCAGCGCGCTCAGGTCCTCCAGCTCAACCCAGCGCAGGCGCTGATGTTCTCGCCCTTCAGCCTCACCGTTGAATTGCGACACCTCGAACAGCCACAGCCGGATGGTTTTTTCCGGATAGGCGTGCGTCACCGAAAGCAGCGGCTGACAGCGCAGAGTCTCGAGCCCGACTTCTTCTTCCAACTCCCGTCTCAGCGCCTCGACATGCGTTTCGCCGGGCTCCAGCTTGCCGCCCGGAAACTCCCACAGGTGCTCCAGGTGAGTGCCCGGACGGCGCTGGCTGACCAGCACGCGGCCATCGTCGTCGCGGATCACACCGGCAACGACTTCGATGGGCGCTGCGCGGGTTTCATCCATCGCGTTATTCAATGCCACGCTGCCGATCGGCATAAAACTGGCGCACGTAGGCATCCAGCTGATTGCCTTCGATCGCATCACGCAGTTCGCGCATCAGCTGCTGGTAGTAATAGAGATTGTGAATCGTCGCCAGGCGCGCGCCCTGTATTTCATTGCAGCGATGTAAATGCCGCAGGTATGCGCGCGAGTAGTTGCGGCAGGTGTAGCAGTTGCAGGATTCATCCAGCGGCCGGGTGTCATCGCGGTAGCGCGCATTGCGAATCTTGATGTCGCCATAGCGGGTAAACAAGTGGCCGTTGCGCGCGTTACGGGTCGGCATCACGCAGTCGAACATATCGACGCCGCGCAGCACGGCTTCGACAATATCTTCCGGCCGGCCAACCCCCATCAGGTAGCGTGGTGATTCGTCCGGCAAGTGCGGACAGGTGGCTTCCAGCACCTGGATGCGCTCGTCTTCGGGCTCGCCGACGCTCAACCCGCCGATCGCGTAGCCGTCGAAGCCGATATCGATCAGGCCGGCAGCCGATTCCTGCCTCAGATCGTCGTACATGCCGCCTTGAACAATGCCGAACAGCGCGGCCGGGTGCTCACGCTCGAAGGCATCATGGGCGACACGCGAACGCTCCGCCCAGCGCAGCGACAGGCGCATCGAATCGGCTGCCTGCTGGTGCTCGGCCGGATACGGCGTGCATTCATCGAAAATCATGACGATGTCCGAACCCAGGGCATGCTGGACCTGCATGGATTCTTCCGGGCCCAGGAAAATCTTGCTGCCGTCGACCGGCGAGGCAAACGTCACGCCCTGCTCGTCGATCTTGCGCAGTTCGGCCAGGCTCCAGACCTGGAAACCGCCGGAGTCGGTCAGGATCGGCCCGTTCCAGTGCATGAAGTCGTGCAAATCGCCGTGCGCCTGGATCACGTCGGTACCCGGCCGCAGCATCAGGTGGAAGGTATTGCCGAGAATGATCTCCGCGCCGACGCCGCGCAGCTCTTCCGGCGTCATGCCCTTGACCGTGCCGTAGGTACCGACCGGCATGAACGCCGGCGTCTCGACCGGCCCACGCTCGAAGTCGAGCCGTCCGCGGCGTGCGTGTCCGTCGGTCGTCTGAAGTTGGAATTTCACGGTCTGGCCCTTACCCGGTTCTTGAAATTGATTGGATTCGTCAGCGTTCGAAAGCCAAGCGAGTTCATTTGCCATTATGCCAACTACACGCGAACTGGGTGGTTAGGGCGATGAGTTTCGGAGACACTCGTTGTTGGTTGTTGGTTCTGTCGGTGCCCAGAGCAATAAAGAAGTCGGATTTCCAGAATCCGGAAACCGGAACCCCGAAACCGTTTGAAGACATAGGTTTTGACTTTTCCTAAAACTTA
>CAKZPB010000125.1 GCA_937138395.1 uncultured Pseudomonadota bacterium | reverse complement strand
TTAAGCGTTGGAATACTCTGGAACGCTAGATACGCTGAGTTAAACGCCTTTGTGCGGCGGATATGCCATGCAAACACTTCTTGCCCAGTTCGATGGAATCCAGGCGTGTGGCTGCTGTTTTGTCAATCAGTTTGTAAACGCCACTATATTTTTGTCTAGTTTCTTCAAAAACTTCTCTGTATTCACTTAAAGTCTGTTTAAAGCGCGGGAAAATGCAATGGAATAGACCTCGGTTCTAATGAAGGGAAGACATGAAGAGTAGACAAGTCATCCGATATTTATTCCTCATGGCGCAAGAGCGTTAGGATGGTTGTCCATTTTCTTATTTATATTCTTCGGAATTTCTAGGACTTTTGGCAGGTGCTAGAAGGCAGCTAAAGTTGTTAGGCTTCATACAAAAGTTATACAGCTCTCTTGTGGGCGTAGCGAGGAAAAATGGCTTTGGGTAATCGCAAGAATCTAGATCAAATTGTGTCTCAAAAAATATTGCTTTATGCTGGATATTTTCGTGGTCTGGCCGTAGCAGTCGGACTAAGCCTGTCGTTGCTGTTGTCTGCAAACGCAAATTCATTGGATAAATTATCGGCAGATGTGCGCGACATTCGTCAGGCAATTCTATTCGATGGTGAGGTCTTTTCAGGACCTGGTTATAGGACCTTGGTCGAGGAAGGTCGAAATGCTCACTTTTTCCTGATCGGCGAAGAGCATGGAATTGCAGAAAACCCCTTGTTAGCCGCACAGTTGTTCAGTGAGCTAGCAGATCATGGTTATCGACGATTGGCAATCGAGGTTTCTCCTCCTATGGCATCTGCCCTTGATCAGGCCGCAGCAAACGGCGGGCTGGACGGGCTGCGTGCCTTATATGCACAACCCGGCGGAGAACCTGCGTTTTTCGGCATGCAGGAAGAGGCTGAATTATTGGCTACCGTTCGTGCGTCTGTTCCTGATGATGAGCCCGCCTTTTGGGGATTCGACTATGAAGTTGCTGGTGATCGGACATTATTGAGACGTCTCGACGAGATTGGCCCTCCAAAGACCGCACAAGAGGCTTTTGATACTCTTGTTCAAACAGCGAATATGTCATGGCGTCAGTGGGAAGACACCGGGAACCCGGGGTTCGTGTTCAGCTTTTCAACCGATCCTAAATTAATTGCAGATCTGCGCCAACAGTGGCCAGATCGCAGCCTTGAAGTTGACACGATTCTCGACACTCTCGAGCAGACTCTGATGATTAACCAACGATGGGTTGCGGGTGATAGCTATGGCTCGAATGTTCTTCGTGGACGTTGGCTGCGCCAGAACTTTATAAACTATTGGCAGACATTGCCGGATAAACAGGATCGGCCCAAGATTATGGCCAAATTCGGCGCGTCACATATAATTCGCGGTCTGAACATGAACAACACCTGGGATATTGGTGCATTGATTCCAGAGCTTGCGCGCATCGAAGGCTTGGAATCTGTTTCAATACTGGTGCTTCCTGGGCCTGAAGCGCAGATTGCCCGGTTTGATCCAACGCGTTGGGCGTACGGGCCTGTTTCGTCGAAGGGCGGTTATTCGAGCGGCTTGGAGCCACTGTTTGATGCCATTTTTGACGACCAGATGACGTTAATTCCAATTGAGCCTTTGCGTGCTCATGTATTGGGTAGCGATAGTATTGATTCTGATCGATTGATCAAAACCGTAGCCGGCTTTGATTACCTTCTCATCATGCGCGATTCAACGCCGGCAGGCGAATTGAATCATGACTAGACAGTGTCGGGCCAACCAGGACGGGCACGAAATGAGAGTCTTGCTCTACTAACAATCCAGTTGATTCATTAATCCAAGCTATAGCTTACCGTTTTACGGCTATGGCGATGGTTGGCGTTGCGTGCGTTTTGGTTGGCCACAGCCAAAGTCTGGACATGGTCTAGACCCCGGATTATTGAAAAAAAACTGGTCGCAAACTAGTCAAGCTAATGGGCGCTCATAAACCAGACCAGCACCGAAGTCTGTAATTCGTTGCTGTTGACGTGCTTGATCCAAGGTTTCAGCTCGAGAATCATGTGCCGAAAGAAATTGGTGAATGGGCGCCCAACATGTATTTTGTTGTAAAAATAACCGAGTGGCGCCCTGGACGCACTACCGCCTTGTTCTTGAAGAAGCGTTGAAGTTCGCTGGAAACAACCACGTGACCACCCTTGTTCTACCAAGGGCCGACCATCGGCTCGAAATTGGCTTCGGTGAAGATGAGCAGGGTCGGTGGCAGTGGTTCGGAGTTGCGCCCGGAGCCCTCACTTCGATCGAACAGTTTGTTCGGGATTCAACGAACCGAACACCCCGCCGTGAGCCACGATCCGAGAAAACGTAGTGGACACCCATCGTATGATTTGAATTCTCCAGGGTTGAATCAGTGCTGGTTGTGTGATAACTCAAGTTTTTGCGCAGAATAAATACAGCCATGGGGATTGAGAAACCCCAGGCTAAAAATCTTATATCCCGAGCCACTTTTCAAAAAAGCCCATTGAAAAGGCCAGCAGCAAGTGGCTCAGAACTGTAATTGAAAACAGCGATATCAAGACTACGTTCTTTGGTCGCGTCAAGAAGATCAAGGTTGAATAGAGCAGGGCGGGCAGGGCTATAAATAGAAAGCCCGCCAGCGTAACAAAGCCCAGAAAAGTGGCGGTATCGCCGCTGGAAGCGGTGGCGCCCAGCCAGAAGCACCAGAGCAGCAGGCTGATCGCCAAGCTGGCTATCATGCTGTAGTTCATTTTAGGATTTGCTTTTGTATCCATTTATCGGTTCGATGTCTAGTGTGGCTTATGGGACTGGCTGCAGCCATGTTCACTGCATTGAGAGGAGAAGCCAGGACAGGCATGAATTGAACGTCTTTCGTCCTCTCCGATCGTTGTCGGTTCGTGGATAACTGAGTAGTCGTTCGATAACGTCAATAGGACCATCCGGCGATTCGCGCGGTTTTCAGAAAGATTGCCTAGTTTCAGGCACAGTGTGCACCCTCGATGTAACGAGCGATTGAGGATTTATCGTTCTAATGAGGTTGTGTTGGGTGCTGACTCAGCCATGTTTGTGGAAGCTTGTTGGCTACAACCTTCATCCAGGCCCGAGCCAACGCTTTGGCCTTGGCCATAAGCGCTTCGGTCGACACGATTGCACGGACATAGAGGCTTTCGGTGCCCTTTGTCTGGCGAATCCAGGCTTTTGAATCCAGCGTCAATAGTGAAATCACAGTTGGTGGGCACTCATTGTGCATCGAAGGAAAAACCGGGACAGGAATGACTTGAAACTGCGTATGGGTGCCCATCCATTGTTTCTCAGCTAATCTGTTGGTCTGACCAAGGTGCCCTCACGACTGAGTGTGCGACACTGAACGGCAATTCCCGTTGCAGATCGTGGCTGCAGGCCACCCTCAAAATGAATATCCAGTGCCACCGCGACTTGATTGCGGCCGCACCGGCTCCAGCGCCCCCAATGATCACTGCAATTTGCCTGCCATTTTCGCGGGCGATTGATCACGCCATCAATCTCATCAAGCTCCGTAAGAATGGTCAGGCTTTCATAGTCTGGATTGGGTTGCTTGCCCTCGATTTGTATGCCTTTAATTCTTGTGCGTCGTTTATTCATGCATACGCGCAACCCGGTGATGTAAACCGGCTGCGTAGTTGCAGCCGTGTAGTCATAACGACCACCGCCGTACATAACACTGCGTTTGGAGCGTTCTGTAGGCCCGAATTGGCCGCAACGGCTCACTTCGTTATTAGGGGTATCAGTGGATGATGTGGTAGATGTCAAGTCGGTGGTACGTACCTCAAACCAGCAAGGTTCATCACTGCGTTCGCCCCAGCTGACTTCTTGCAATGCAAATTCGTCTTGAGCATCCACCGGGCCAATCGTAACCACTCGATCTGAATTTCGTACACCAGAAACCTTTCCGGACTCTGCATCTCCTCGATATTGAACCCAGGCCATTGTGGGAGTTGCAAAAGCCATCAATAAGAAAAATGTAAAAACGTAAGAAACTATATATCGCATCGTTTTCTCCATTGCTTTCAGAGCAACCAGCCATTCTGATTTGCTGTGCTGATTTCATCTTATCAAAGTAAGTCGCCAGCTATACAAAAATCAAATCAGGATCAACGTTTGACATTCGTTGCAGTTGAAGTGCTTGATTAACGGTTTCAAATAAGCAAAGATGGGTCGTAATCAATTATTGATCGATGTATGTATGGGTGCTCAACATGTGCTTAACGATATTGAGAGGCTATCTGAACGATTAAATCAATCACTTTCAAATCCATCGGCAAATACAAAGTTTTCGTCATCGATGATGGTGATCGTTGCAACGGTGGGCTCGCCGAGCGAGCCGTCGTTGCTTGGATTGCTCAATGAGACGGTAAAGGTCTCATCGCTTTCGAATAAAGCGTCATCAATCAGGTTGATCGAGACACCGAAGAAACGGTCGCCATCGTTAAAGGTTAAAGTTCCACTGGCACCGTTGTAGTCCTCACCTTCGATTGCGCTACCGGACGACGTGCTCCAGTCGAGATCAACGCTGCCATCAGTACCGCCGACGCGCTCGATCGTGATCGAAACCGATCCTGCGTTCTCGAATGCGGTGCTGGAGGCAGCCAGCCAGCGAAAGCTGCCGGGCTGGCGGCGAAGCTCAGCAGAAAGCGCATCGACATCCGCAGAGATCCAGCTCGAATCAAGGTCGCGCGGCGAAAACGCAACGAGCTGAACGGTATCGACACCGCTAGGGATTACTTCAACTACGTCCTCGTCAAAGGCAATCACATCGCCAAAATCAAAATCTACATCCGTGCTGATGAGCATTCGGTTATCGGGAAGTAACTGCAAGCCGTCGATATCCACGCCGAACAGATCGGCCCGATACAAGGAAAATCCGACGCCCGGTGCCCAGCCGATCAGATCTCCGGACGAATACATAGCACCCTCGAGTTCAGTGGCTACGTTGATCGAGAACACAATCAGGCAGCTGGCAGGGTCGCGGCTGACTGCATCAATATTGACGCCGCCAGGTATGCCCTCGGCAGAACCATCGAACTGGATGGTCCCAAAATCATCGAACAGGTCAGATGGTTCAACGGTTCCGCCGGGTAGTTCGATGGTTGAGTCGACACTAAACATCCGCATCCCGCAATTATCAGACGGATCTTGATACGCATCGATATCCGCACCCCCGATATCACCCAGCCAGTTGGTGCCATCACTCAGCAAACTGGCGATATCAATATCAATGATTCCATGGTCAGAGGAGAGCAGCGTACCGAAATCGGCTGGCACCCGAACATTGATATCCGACGACAGATTGATTGTCGTCAGTTCGGACGCTATTTGCGCATGGGTGCTGCTGCAAATCAAGGCCCAAAGGATTGTCGTCCAGAGGGATTTTGTTACAATTGAATACACTTTGAAACTCATTTAACAAAGTGCAGCATCACAGCGATTTGGTGCCGTTTGAATAGGTACGATATTCACGGTACCACCACCGTTTCCAGCAATTAGATTTCCGCCAAAGACGGCTTCAAAGGCAAATTGAACACCAATGCCATTATTTAAACGGATCACATTTTGGCTGAGAAGGCAGCTAGTACAGCGAACGCCACGCCCACCATTTTGTTGCGAAATGTTATTGATCAGCACACTGCCCGGATTGGCAAAAATTCCATCACCGCCATTGCCAATGGCTGTTGAGCCCTCCACTCTGCCATTGGCGAGTATGCCAATACCCCCATTTCGGGTGGCTTGAACGTTGCGGAAGTTAATATCACTGTTCCCACTAGAGATGCCATGATTACCATTCGAGACTGCACGCAGGTCATATACATTGCAGTTGAACCCACAGGCTAAGCCATCAAATCCCATGCCTTGAATAAAGCCGTTGTAAATTTGGATTTGGGCAAGCTGATCAACAGGAGTGATGATCCCTGAGCCGGTTCCAGTCGGCGAACACGAAGTGGTAGTAGGGAAGCCACTACATACAGTCGGGCCAACAATGCCAAATCCGTTAAGATTGATGGAAACTCGATGTGCAAGCACTGCGATTCCGTTTCTGTTGGCTGGACTGGGGCTTCCGGATACATCGATATCACTGGTCAAGACATAGCTGCCATTTTCAGTAATTTCGATGGGAAAGCCTGGCGAGTCACCCGGGAAGCAGCCAATCTGGGCGCAGGTTTGGTTGATTTCAAATACGCCGTCTACGCAGTAAGCCATGCCAGGAATCAGCATTAGAATAAACAACAAGGGGCGAAATAGCATTCTGGTTCTCTCCATTGATTAAGGCCATCTACCCCTGTTAATCGAAAATCAACCCTATTTCGTGCCAGATGCTGAATTTAAGAACCGTACACCCATCAGCCTTCTTGAACATACAGATTGATCGGAGTCTTCAAACAAGCTGGATGTTCTCACTTAATGAAAAACTGGCATTCAAAGCTTCACATCACCGATTTTCCGAATTTCGGGCACCCCAATTCTCGGCCAATGGCCGTTGAGCGTTAGGCTGCAGTTGCGATTTATCTACGCTGGGGGAAATATGGATGATTGGTTTCCATCAGGTTTTTATCAGTATTTTGCTTTCATTGGGCATAATTAGCGAATATACAGGAGTTCATTAATGCTTAAATTTTCTTGGCTTACTTGCATGGCATTATTAACCCACGTCGTTTCAGCGGATGAAATTGTGCCCGTTCGCGACTGGGATCATTATCGCGACCAATTAATAAGTACAGGTTATTCCCCGTCTGATGCCGATGAACGGATTGCAACTTCCCTGGGTGTGCTTCAATCCATGGACCGCAATGCCGGCAGTGACCGTATCGGCAAACTCGCGCCGGCGTTTGAATTTGAGGCCTGGCTCAATTCTGAGCCGTTAGACATTGAACAGTTACGAGGCCGGGTATTGCTCGTCCGATGGTGGACAGATACTTGTCCGTTCTGTGCCAGTAGTGCTCCCGCTTTGCGCACTTTGCACAACGAATATGAAGATGAAGGGCTGACTTTAATCGGTGTTTTTCACCCCAAGGCTCGTCGGAACGATCCACTCAATATGCCAAGAGTTGAACGGGTCGTGAATCAGCGCGAGTTTGAGTTTCCCATCGCCGTGGATTGGGACTGGCGCAACGGCACGCTCAAGGACTGGTGGCTGACCGGTCCAGATCGACCGGCGACATCGGTGACTTTTCTGGTGGATAAACAGGGTGTGATTCAGTTTGTTCACCCTGGTATGGAATACCATGATGAAAGTGGGCCGGCTGACCATGCCATGTGTGTTGATGACATGCTTGCGATCCGCAGTGAAATCGAACGGTTATTGGCCGAGTAGGCGTGTATTGGTGCGTGAATTCATGGCCACCTAAATTATCCCGGCATCAGGATTGGTTAGGCATCAGCTGCACAACTGACTTTTTGAAAATCATTTGCTAAATCCTCCAGCCGATTTCGAAGGCGTTCGATCTGGCGAGCATCAGCCAAATCGAAAATGTCCACCAGGGCATTCAGCATAATGGAACGGTTGTGGGCCATGGCTTGTTGGGCGGGGTCGGACTCCGGTCGTGAATCGGGCTGTGTGAGCTCGAACAGGGTGTTCATGCGCCGTTCGAACTCGGCCGGATCTTCGCGCACGGCGAGGGCTTCGATAAACTGCTGGTCGCGCGCTTCGCGGCGTTGACGCTCGAAGTTCGCGGTCGGTTGTCGGTCGCGGGCCCACTGGTCCAGGCGCAATTTTTGCCCGGGGTTCAGGCGGCCGAATAGTCGCCGGAGAAATCCGTCCATACGCTCCACGCGTTGTTCGCGTCGTTCTTCGGGCGTAGATTCTTCGAATTCCTCGCCCAGTTCTTCGTTGCGTTCGTTGATGTCCGCGATCAGGGCATCAACCTGTGAATTATCCAGGCTGGAAAGTAGCTTCATGACGCTGGGCTGCGCTCGATCCAGCAGGCGCCGGCCAAACGCTGATATGGTTTCGCCATAGTCGTCCAGCCTGTCCACGGTGATGTTGTCCGACGCCAGGTCCCGATCGATGCGTTCGATCAATGCGATATAGTCTGGCAGTTCATGTTCGCAGTGCCAGGCCAGCTTGCCTTCAATGGCGCTGCGGGCCAAGCGCTCCTGTTCATCGCTCAAGTCGATCTGATCGTTGAGCCAGCGAATGGCCAGCCAATCGAGGTTGTTATAGGTCGTCCGCACGCCGCATCCGATCAACAGGGCGGCGAGGCAGGCCAGGAAAAAGGGGCGAATACATACCATCAGTACAGAATACCTGCTGGTCATTACTCCACAATGAATGCAATCAATGTCGGGCAGGCGAGATTTCACCGACTGTTGATTAAATTCCGGATTCGACAGGACTGATTCTGCACATAGCAGCGCACTCCAACCCAGGGGCCGAGGTGACGTTCAGGTCGCCTCACTTGCCTAACGCTCAATCTTCCCAGAATAATTTATGCCTATTGTGATTCGAGCTTCTCGACTCCTGTTTTCAGAGCAGAGGATTTGATGCGTACGGCTTTCCAGCCAATCAAATTCATCACTCATCACGATTCGCGCATCAGAAAATTCACCGAAATGGTGAATCTGATTGATTAGATTGATGCCGGGTAATGCTTTATGGTTGGTGGACTCGAGTATGGTGTGAACAATGTATTTCCATTTCACTGTAGGAAGCATCAGAAAATGAAGATTGTCGTTCGTATTCAAGGCTTGGCCAACGTCTGCATGGTGCTGTTACTTTTGCCGTTACTCGTAAGTGCGCAAAACCGTCCAATCAATGGCCAGTTGCAGGCCATTGAGTCAAAGCGGGCGCAAATAGAGCGTGTCCTGGCAGCGCTGGACAACACCTCGCCGGAGCTTCGGGACGGCATGCAGTTTCGAATTGATTCGCTAACCACCGAATTGAGCGCCCAGATACTGTCGTTTCCGGTCGATCAACTTCAGACGGAGGCGCTAGAAGATGAGTTTTTGGATCAACTCATATGGCTTCAATCGTTTGTGATTGAACGATTCGAGCGACTGCAGGGCAGAATTCGTGAGGAGCGCACAGCGTTTGATGAATTCGATGACAGCATGCCCGCAACAATATCCAGAGCCTTTCAGCAGGATCTCAGAAAGCTGTCCGCTCAGTATGTCGATACGCTGGCAAATTTGCTGGATTTGCGCGAACAGCTCGGCCAGGTGGACTCTCAGGGTCGTTTGCAGCTTCGTGAGGCTGTTCTACTTGCTGCCGAGCGATTGAGCGGTCAGATCATGCTGGACACGATGACGCTCGTGGAATTGCGTCAAATGCTTCGGGTCGATGCGGCCAACACGGACCTCATGAAGGCTGTTCGGGCTTTGGAGCGCAAGCAAAACAGGAGCCTGGAATCGTTGGAAAGCTTTGTTGGTCTGATGGAGCGTATGGAAATCAACGTCAGCAACTATCGGGCATTGTTGTTAGACCAGCGCGGTACCGTTGGCGTCGAGTTGCTGAACCGTGACGTGTTCATGACCATGTTAGGTAATCGATGGAATGCTGCCGAGCAGCAGTTGGTTACCAAGGGCCCGAATATTGTCTTCAAGGCCATTGTATTTTTGTTTGTGGTCTTGATCAGCTACATCGTTGCCAGGCTGGCTCAAAAACTGATGAAAATGATTCTTCATCGTGACTCGGTCAAGCTTCATCAACTGATGGAAAACATGCTGGTATCGCTGTCGTTTGGCGTGGTTTTCCTGATTGGAGTGGTGGTCGCGCTATCGACGATCGGCATTTCGCTGGTTCCAATGCTGGCCGGACTGGGTGTTGCGGGTATTGTCGTTGGCTTTGCGATGCAGGACACGCTATCCAATTTTGCATCCGGATGGATGATTCTGATTTACCGACCGTATGATGTTGATGACCATGTCAAGATCGGCGGAGTCGAAGGGGTCGTCAAACGCATGAACCTGGTATCAACCACCATTGCAACGTTTGATAACCAGAGTCTTGTTATCCCGAACAGCAAGATTTGGGGTGACGTCATTACCAACCTGACCTTCAATCGAACCCGGCGTCTCTCGATTACAGTCAGCGTTGCGTTTGGCGAAGACCTCGATCGTGTCGAGCAGGTGCTGCGCGAAGAGATTGACAAGCAGGATGGCGTGCTCAAAAAACCCGAGCCCAACGTGTTTGTCGATACGCTGGGTAGTTCCGAGATCGTCATGATGACGCATGCCTGGGTGCGAACCGAGGATTACTGGCGATTGTTGCGATCGCTGACCAAGCGGCTCAAGCAGCGTCTGGATGATGAAGATATGGAAATCCCGTTTCCGCAGCAGGATGTGTATATTCGTTCGTTTCCGGGCACTGTTCAAACCGAGAGCCAGAAAAAAGAACCGCATGGGCATGACGCTGCATCGGCGGAGACTACACAGGATTCTGCCCAGAAAAAGATCGAAGGCCAGTAGAGGCAAGGGGCCCATCAGTGGATTGGGCAACCATCTGTTGCCCCGGTTCAGGGTTGGCTGATTTCCATGCAGCTGCCAGCTGCAAAGTGAATCCAGTTGGAAATGAATCCCTTGTATCAGCAATCCGTCAAGACCTCCCCGGCAATACAGTGGGCAGTAGCCTCGGCTCCGCACAACACGCGGTCACATGCATGTTGGTTGCCGGTGGTGCTTCATGAAGCACCACCCAATGAATGTGCCGCTCATCCAGCGGCTATTATTTGGCTTGTAGCCAGCGCCTCGCCCCGGGTAAGAATCTACACGGCAGGTTTTTCGCCAGGCTCGCCGGCGCCACTGTTGTGAAGTATTGCTGACGCGCTGATTGCTACTCAGTAGCTGGAATTGGCACGAAAATTTCCAGATGGCTTTAAAGCCTGTAAGTGGTTACAGTACTATCTGGTCTGAATAGCGGGTGTGTGGTTAGAGCCGCTTACGGCATTGGATGTATAGCGACTGATCATTAATCTAAACGGAAGTAGCTTATGGCCAAAACAATCGCAGGCATTTTACTGAGTTTGGTCGGTGTTGTGATTCTTGCCGGCGGTGGCTGGTATGCCTATGAAGCATTTCAGTTTGTTGGCAGCACCGAATCCACTACGGGCACGATTGTCGAGCACAAGTTTACCGGTGGCTTGAACCGGACCACAAGAGAGGGTGGGTCCCGGGTGACTGAAACGGTCCCCATGTATGCGCCGATTGTCGAATATCAAACCGGAGCAGGGCAAAACGTTCAGTTCCAGGCCAACTGGAGTGAAGGGGATCCACCAGCCATCGGCACCATTGTGAATGTGCGCTATTCTCCGGATTCCCCAACAGCTGCGCGTATTTCCAGCTTTTTCTCACTGTACGGCGCGGCCTTGATCCTGTTTCTGATCGGCGGTGTGTTTGCAATGGCCGGAGTGCTGGTCCTGAAATTCTCGAGATGACCCGTTGGCTTCCTAGAGCTCAATTCGACGAAACCAATACGATTGGACTTTCAAAGCTGTCGGCAAAGATTTGATCGAAATCGCGACCATACACGACGTAGCTGCGCCCGGATTGTGAGCCATTCGGTGCAGCGTTCGGTGCGCCGATGACAAGATCGTCAATGCCATCATTATCGATATCTCCGGCAGCGCTGACCGATTGACCCGATTCCTCCAAAAAGTCACCAATCAGCCCGATTCCGTTGGTGCCGTCCAGGCTGTCGAGTTGCAGAGGATTTAAGAAGGGAAAGGATGAACCATACAGAACATAGCTGATGCCAGGGCTACCGTTGCCGGCATCGGGAGCCCCGATCACGATATCGTCGATTCCATCTGCGTTGATATCTCCAGCGTTGGATACCGCTGTGCCGGCTTTGTCGCTTTGTGCTGCACCTTCAATGATGAACCCCGCTGAACCACTCAGCGTATCGAGGTCCAATGGGTTTGGCAGCTGCTCATCGGTTCCGAACACGATATAGCTGCGACCTGAAAAAGAGCCGTTCGGGTCTGCAAACGGTGCGCCGACAATGACGTCGTCGAAGCCATCGCCATTGATATCACCGGCACCGCTGACCGAATACCCGGCGCTGTCTTCGAAGGCTTCGCCATCCAGCGCGAAACCCGTTCGATCCGCGAGCATATTCAGATCAAAGCTGCCGGACGCCCCGATCTTGTCGGATCCAAACACCACGTAGACACGGCCGGACCCATCGGCGCCAGGATCGGCGGATGGTGCCCCGATGATCACGTCATCAAATCCATCGCTGTTGAAATCGCCGGCACCGCTGACAGAAGACCCGGCACCGTCTCCATCGGATTCACCAACAAGAACAAACCCATTACTGCCGTCGAGATTGTCCAGGTCGAGTTGTGCGGGAAACCGTTGGTCATTGCCAAACAGTATGTAAGCCGCGCCTGAATTGCTGCCTCGTGGCTCGGCACCGGGTGCCCCGATGATCAGATCATCGATGCCGTCGCCGTTGAAGTCACCGATAGCGCTGACAGAAGACCCGGTCTGGTCGAATGCCAATAGGCCATTAAGAACCAGTCCGGTTGTTTCGTCCAGGCTATCGAGCTGAAGGGGGCTGATGAAGGGCGTCGTCGAACCGAACACGATGTAGGCGCGGCCAGAAAATGAACCGTTAGGATCCGCTGATGGCGCGCCAATCACGAGGTCATCAATGCCATCGGCATTGATATCGCCTGCATGACTAACCGAAACACCGAAAAAATCGCCTTCCAAGTCCCCATCAATCGCAAATCCGTTGGCTCCGTTCAGCTGACTCAGGTCGAGTGGGCTGGTTAGGCCAGAGTTTGATCCGAACACAACATAACTGCGTCCGGAATTCGAACCATTCGGATCCGCGTACTGTGCACCTAAGATCAGGTCCTCAATACCGTCGCCGTTGATATCTCCGGCCACCCCCACTGCGCTACCGAAGCGGTCCCCCAGGAGCTCACCTTCGATGATCACGCCGTCCGCACCATCCAGACCGGTCAAGTCAAGCTCAGCCGGGAAGGGCTGAGCGTTGGCCTGAAAAGCAAAACTTGCCCCGAGCGCGAGCACGATTGCTTTGGACAAGCCTGATTGCCTGGTTTGATCCGGGGCACGTTGATGCAGCATCCTTGAGCGGGTTGATCGAAATGAATGCTCGTCTGTCATTGTCGTTCCCATGTTGAGTGGAATTCGGTCAGCCTGCCTGGTCATCAAGACCTGGCAGCTGATTCAGGATGTCGGAATCGAACCTGAAGATCATGCAAACAATTTGAAATATATTGAAAGAACATGAAATGAGGCAATAATCCTGTATACCAATTCATTCAAACGCCTGCTTGAGCAGGGCATTGTCAGCGCAGGTGCGATCTCCGAAATCAATAGCTGAAGAGTGACGTAGCGCTATACTACGCGCGACAATGTTCAAGAAATACAGGCACTGGCATGCGCATCGGCACGACGTTAACCAATTACACCATCAACAAACAGAAGGGCTTTGTCGGGGCCAGCGGGACCTTTACCGGGCTGCTGAATGATATTGCCGTGGCCTGCAAGCGCATTGCCGATCTGGTCAACAAGGGCGATCTGGTCGGCGTGCTGGGGGCGGTTGATTCGGAAAACGTGCAGGGCGAGCAGCAGAAAAAGCTGGATGTCATCAGCAATGACCTGATGATCGAGGCCTTGCGCCATAACGGCCATATTGCCGGGCTGGCGTCTGAAGAGATGGACGAAATCTACCAGCTGCCCGAGGGTGCCAGGCGAGGGAACTACCTGGTGTTATGTGACCCCTTGGACGGTTCGTCGAATATTGACGTCAACGTATCGGTCGGCACCATCTTCTCGGTGTTGAAGGCGCCAGACGGCAGCGACAACCCGACCCAGGAAGATTTCCTGAAAGCCGGCACAGAGCAGATTGCGGCCGGCTATTGTCTGTACGGTCCGTCCACGATTCTGGTCCTGACCACCGGCGACGGCGTCAGCATGTTTACGCTGAATCGTGATTTCGGCGAGTTCCTGTTGACCAAGGAACACGTCAGGATTCCGCAGGAAACCTCGGAATTTGCCATCAATATGTCCTACCGACGTCATTGGGATGGACCGGTCGAACGCTACATATCCGAGTGCCTGGCTGGAAAGGAGGGTGAGCGCGGCAAGGATTTCAATATGCGTTGGGTTGCGTCCATGGTGGCCGAAGTGCACCGCATTCTGACCCGAGGCGGCATCTTCCTCTACCCCTGCGACGCCAAGATCCGCGCAGCTGGCCGGGAAGGCAAGCTGCGCTTGATGTATGAGGCCAATCCAATGGCCATGATTGTCGAACAGGCGGGTGGTGCGGCCACCACCGGCACCCAGCGGATTCTTGAGGTGAATCCGGAAGAAATTCACCAGCGCGTGCCGGTGATTCTCGGATCAAAGGCCGAAGTGGATCGAATTGCTGATTATCACCTATAGCAGGCGCTTGTATTCGAAGCTACTTTGACTGATCGCTTGATGATGCTTTATCGAGCAGACCTTTCGCCTTCAAACGATCTTCCAGCTTTTTGACCTTGCTCTGCGCATCAATCGCGAAGATGAATGCCATGGCTGCTGCCATCATTGCGATGAATTCCATTGCATTGAATCCTGTATCGATTCGAGGCTCATTAGTATAGAGCGCATAAGCATGGTTAGCCCAGTTCCTTGAGCAGCGCATCCATCGAGTCCTTGGCGTCGCCATAGAACATCCGCGTGTTGTCCTTGAAAAACAGCGGGTTCTCGATGCCGGAATAGCCGGTCCCGCGACCGCGCTTGCAGACAAACACCTGACGCGATTTCCAGACTTCCAGCACCGGCATGCCGGCGATCGGGCTGCCGGGATCGTCCTGGGCGGCCGGGTTCACGATGTCGTTGGCGCCGATAATGATGACGACGTCGGTCGACGGGAAATCATCGTTGATCTCTTCCATTTCCAGCACGATGTCGTATGGCACTTTGGCTTCGGCCAGCAGCACGTTCATATGGCCGGGCAGGCGGCCGGCGACCGGGTGTATGGCAAAGCGCACAGTCTTGCCCTGACCGCGCAACTTCTTGGTCAGTTCAGACACTGCGGCCTGAGCCTGGGCGACGGCCATGCCGTAGCCGGGCACGATGATAATGCTGTCAGCGTCCTGAACCGCAGAGGCCACCGCATCGGCCTGGGCCTCGATCATTTCACCATCCACCGCCTCGGCCGACGTGGTTTCACCGCCCCAGCCGCCGAGAATGACCGAAACGAACGACCGGTTCATGCCTTTGCACATGATGTAGGACAAGATTGCACCCGACGAGCCGACCAGTGCGCCGGTCACGATCAGCAAGTCGTTGCCGAGCGTAAAGCCGATGGCCGCAGCGGCCCAGCCCGAATACGAGTTCAGCATCGAAACGACGACCGGCATATCCGCGCCGCCGATCGCCAGAATCAAGTGACAGCCGATCGCACCGGCAATGACCGCGACCAGCAGCATCGTCCACAGGCCCGCACCGTCCAGATACAGATAGCCAAGTACGAAGCAGGCAATGATGGCCAACAGATTCAGCAGGTGACGGCCTGGCAGCGTCAATGCGGCCGAGCTCAGTTTGCCGGACAGCTTGCCGTAGGCAATGATCGAGCCGGTAAAGGTGATTGCGCCGATCAGAATGCCCAGGAACAGCTCGACCTTCAGAATGGAAATCTCGACCGGCGTTTTCTTGGCAATGGTCGCAGCAAAACCGGCCAGCTCGCCCACCGTCCCGGCTGTTTGAGCGGCCAGAGCGCGGGTCATTTCGATGTGCGCGTTGATGCCGATAAACACCGCGGCCAGTCCAACCAGGCTGTGGAAGCCGGCCACCAGCTCGGGCATCTGGGTCATCTGGACCCGCTTGGCAACGATGGTGCCAGCGATACCGCCGGCAACGACCATCAGGCCAATCAGAATGTACTGGCCAATGCCAGCGGCAACACTGGCGGCGGCAATGCTTGCGGCAACGGCCAGCGCCATGCCGACGATGCCATACCAGATTGCGCGCTTGGCTTTTTCCTGGTTCGACAGGCCACCCAGCGCCAGAATGAATAAAACGGCTGCGACAACGTACGCTGCCCCGATCAAGCCTTCGGAAATCAATCCTTGCATCATCGTGATCTCCTCAAGACCGTTGGAACATGGCGAGCATGCGGCGGGTGACCAGGAACCCGCCAAAGATATTGATCGAAGCCATCAGCACCGACAGGGCCGCCAGCAGCATCACCAGGAAACTGCCGGAAACAATCTGAAGCAGTGCGCCGACGATAATGATTGATGAAATCGCGTTGGTAATCGCCATCAGAGGGGTATGCAGCGAGTGTGCGACGCCCCAGATGACGTGGTAGCCGACGAACACGGCCAGCACGAATACAATGAAATGCTGCATGAAGCTTGGCGGTGCCACCATGCCCAGCGCCAGGGTCAGCAAGCCGCCGATCCCCAGCATCAGGCCCGTGCGGTTCAGCGACTTCTTCATGGCCGCCATTTCGCGCGCGGCTTTTTCTTCAGCGCTTTCTTCCGGTTCTTTCTTCTTCGGCTTGGCCGCGGCAATGGCCTTGATTTTCGGTTCCGGGGGCGGCCAGGTGATCTCGCCTTCATGGGTCACAACCGCACTGCGGATCACATCGTCGTCCATGTCGATGACGGGCGTGCCGTCTTTCTCCGGCGTCAGGTCATCGACCATGTGGCGAATATTGGTCGCATACAGGTTCGAGGACTGCGTGGCCATGCGACTCGGGAAATCGGTGTAGCCGATGATGGTCACGCCGTTGTCGGTAACGATCTTTTCATCGGCCCTGGTCAAGGTGCAATTACCGCCTCGCTCGGCGGCCAGGTCCACGATGACCGAGCCGGGCTTCATCGCTTCGACCATGTCCTTGGTCCACAGCTCAGGGGCCGGGCGGTTTGGAATCAATGCCGTAGTGATGACGATGTCGACGTCGGGCGCAAGCTCGCGGAACTTTTCCAGCTGTTTCTCGCGGAACTCGGGGCTGGATGGTGCTGCGTAGCCGCCGGTTTCGGCGCCGTCCTGCGTTTCTTCATCGAAATCCAGGAAGACGAACTCCGCCCCCATCGACTCGATTTGCTCGGCGACTTCCGGACGAACGTCGAAGGCCATGGTGATGGCGCCTAATGACACCGAAGTGCCGATGGCGGCCAGCCCGGCCACGCCGGCGCCGACCACCAGAACCTTGGCTGGCGGCACCTTGCCGGCGGCCGTCATCTGGCCCATGAAGAAGCGTCCGAAGTTGTTGCCGGCCTCGACCACGGCACGGTAGCCGGCGATGTTGGCCATCGATGACAGCGCGTCCATTTTCTGCGCGCGGCTGATGCGCGGCACCATGTCCATGGCCAGCACCGACATGTTCTTGGCCTTCATGGCCTCGAGCAGCTCTTCATTGGCAGCAGGCCAGACAAAGCTGATCAGGGTCTTGCCATCAGGAGCAGCGCGCAGTTCTTTTTCAGAGGGTTCGCGCACTTTGACAATGATGTCGGACTGCTTCCAGAGGTCAGCAGCCGTTTGAACGACTTCGACACCAGCATCGGTATAGGCCTGGTCGGTAATCGACGCGGCTGCACCGGCACCGGTTTCGACCAGACACTCGTAACCGAGCTTCTGCAGACGGCCTGCGCTTTCCGGGGTCAGCGCAACGCGCGCTTCCCCAGGGGCGGTTTCCTTGAGGGCACCTATATTCATCCTTGCTCCTTTAATACGCAGCCAATTCGTTTGGATTGCTGCCTCAACCAAAATCAAGGCATCGCGTTTAAAAGAGACAGTTTACTCGCTCAGCGCTAGTGGTATGGCTGACTGTGTTTTCAAATACTGCGTGATCGACCTTGCAGTGAGGCCAATGAATGACGATTGGCAGCCCAGCTGTTGAACTGCCGATTTGAAGTAGTTTGCGGTTGATGTGCTGCGTCAGTGATCCACGGTTGAATATCCAGCGCGCATTGACTACAACCGGGCTTGATCAGCTCAGTGGCCGAGCCGGGATGCCACTTGCGTGACGACCCGGATTCCGATCTGTTCTGGTGCGATCACAGCATGAACGCGTTCAGACAGCTACGACTCGTCGCAGCTGTCTGAGGGTGAATGTATTCGACTGTATCGAATTGCGATATATACAGATTGACAAAAGGGTCCAGTGCAGGCTGACATGCTGAATTGTGACCACCATTAAGATGGTTTCGTTGTCAATTTAGCAATGGCCAAATGTTTACCAGTTCCACTGGTTAACACCACCATAATGACACTGTGACGGTACCCAGGTACGTCTCGTGGGGCGATTATTCACCACGCAGCGGAATCGGACCTGATTGCCCTCCGCTTTGACCTGAAGATGCAAGCCGATGTCGACATTGTCCCAAGCGGGTTTTTTCTTGGAGCGCAGAACCAGAATCCAGCCGCCGGACTTGGGCTGCCACTCGACCTGGCGCCAGATGTCGCTATCGAAGCCATAGACTGATTCAAAGCTGCCGGCGTCGCCACCATGCGCCGAACCTCCAGCTTCCACGAAACCCAGCTCAGAGAAATTCTCTGGTAATTGGCCGGTTGCGCCGTAGAAACTTGCAATACTGGTCTTGGTTCCGCTCATCATGGTCAGGCCTTCTGATACCTTGGCCCGCACGACATAGTTTTTATACGACGGGACCGCCATGGTCGTAAGAATCCCCAAAATCGCGATGGTAATCATGACTTCAATCAACGTGAAGCCGTGCTGTTTGTGTTGTATGTTCAACGTGTTCATGATGATTCTCCAGGCAGTTCAATACTAAAATTGGTTTCTGCCAGCTTAAATGCAAAACTCGTGCCAAAAATACCTATGGTTTAAAAAACAATGGCTTACAAGCGATTAACTAAAATATAGCGGCAAAAAAGTGCACGGTGATGTGCCCAGACATGGCAAAAGTGTCACGTTCGGGGAAGGGCTGGTCGTGTTCTCTGCCTGACCAGTATTCATGTAGTACGCAGGGTTGATCACGCCCTCCATTTCATCGATTCAGCGATCACCAAACGGATAGGAAGACCATGAAACCAGCGAACTCAGGCCCATTAAAATCCATCTGGACCAGCCTCGCGCTGTTGGTAGGAGCACTACTGATTGCGCTTTCGCTTTTCTGGCTCGAGCGCGCCCACCAAGGCGTTATCACGGAGAAGGTCTGGCTTGATTCAACGCCCGTGACCATCTTTCGTCCGGATCGTTCGCGTTCAGTCGATCGTGAATCGCTCCCGGTTGTGCTGATTTCGCATGGCTTTGCCGGTTCACAGCAATTGATGGCCTCATTGGCCTACAGCCTGGCCCACAATGGATTTCTGGCCGTGACGTTTGATTATTTCGGTCATGGTCGCAACCTTGAGCCGCTCAGCGGAGACGTCACCGACGTAGAGGGTGCGACCCAGGTCCTGTTGGACCAGACCCGAAAAGTGGCCGATTTTGCGCTGGCGCAACCGGATGCCGGCAGCGATGTTGCAATTCTTGGTCACTCGATGGCATCCGACATCATCGTGCGCTACGTCAAGACAGATCCACGCATTGTTGCTACGGTTGCCGTATCGTTGTTTTCGCCTGCGGTCACGGCAGAGTCGCCGGAGAATTTCCTGGTGATTGCCGGTAATCTCGAAGGCTTCTTGAAAGATGAAGCGCTGCGCGTCGTCGGCCTGGTCAGCGACGCGCCCGAGGTGGAAACCACGTATGGCCGATTCGACGATGGCAGCGCGCGCCGTGCAGTTTTTGCTCCCGGAGTCGAACACGTGGGTGTGTTGTACAGCCCGACCACGCTGCGCGAGACGGTGGGCTGGCTGAAGTCTTCCTTCGGACTGACAGCAGAACCCTATGTTGATCGAGCAGACAACAGGGGCTGGGGTATTCTGCTGCTGTTCAGCGGTCTTGTAATACTGGCCTGGCCGCTGAGCAAATGCCTGCCGAATACGGTTCTGCCGGCGCGCGGCTTCAACCCGAGCTGGCGGCAGCTGCTTCCAGCGGCACTGCTGCCAGCTGTTGCAACGCCCCTGGTGCTGGTTGCCTTTCCTGCTGATTTTCTGGGCGCGCTGGTTGGCGGCTACCTGGCGGTTCACTTCGGCGTATACGGTGCCCTGACTGCCGCGTGCTGCGTTTGGTTGCGTCGTCGACGCGGCATTACACCATCGAACGGAGCTCGAAAGTCGGCGCTTGCACTTCTGGCAGCGCTGGCTGCCACGCTCTATGCGGCGGGCTTTTTTGGTTTGGCCATGGATCGCTACGTCACTTCATTCGCAATTACCGAGCCGAGGCTACCGCTGCTGGCCCTGATGCTGGGCGGGACTTCGATCTACTTCCTGGCCGACGAATGGTTGACGCGCGGCACCAACGTGCCGCGCGGTGCGCATCTTCTGACGCGCATCTGTTTTCTGTTGTCGCTGGGGCTAGCCGTAGCGCTCTCGTTCGAGGATCTGTTCTTCCTGCTGATTATCGCCGTGGTTATCATCCCGTATTTCCTGATTTACGGCCTGATCAGCGGCTGGGTGTATCGTGCGACGGGCGATCCGCTGGTCAGCGCCTTGCCCAGTGCGGTGGCGTTCGGCTGGGCGCTGGCCGTGGTCTTTCCCCAGCTGTCGGGTTGAGATTGACTGAACATCTCGCCATGCCGTAATGAGGAGGGCGAGCGTGCCTGCGTGAAACAGCATGGAGGCAATGATGATGAAGCTGAGTTGCCAGATCATGCCCGCCGCCAGTGCCATCATGCAGGCACTGATTATATATGTGGCTCTGGCACTGTTCGAAAGACCGCCAACGCCAAGACGCCAGGCTACGGACGTGATGGCAAGAACAGCCATAGCACCCTTGATCAAAGCCATGCCACGCAGTAACACCAAAAGCTCCGGTTCATTTGCCCAATGTGCGGCAGGGTCGAATAACAGGATTGGTGTCGCAAGCAGAACAACGGCGGCCGCTATTACCAGGATACGGTCATAGCGCCGCGGTGCTTGTGTATTGATCGATTGATTCAATTGCACAAAGTGCGAAGGTTTCATCGGAGCTTGTCCAGTTGCAGCTGAGGTAATGGTACAAGATTGGAAACACGGTCGTTCTTGCCTGCAATTTGTAGAATCAGTTGCCTATGAGTCTACGATTACAATCCAGTCGTTTTGAACAGCGGACGCTCTGCTATAGTTTCGCCATGAATAAATGTGTAACGGCCAGCGGTCTGGCCCTGCTGGTGCTGTTACTTGCTGGCTGTAATCAGAACGCTGCGATCGATGATGCCCCGTCTCCAGCACAACGCTGGAATCTCCCTGAGGTGGTCTATACCGAAGACGGCATGCCCGACCCGTCCATCCTGGCGCCGGTGCAAATTCTGCATCGCGGCAACGGGACGCAGCCACAAGGCCTGGACCCGCACATCACCGAGGGTGTACCCAGCACCCATGTTCAGCGCGATCTGTTCGAATCACTGGCCGTGCGTTCGGCCGATGGTCGCATCATTCCCGGTGCTGCCGAGCGTTGGGAGGTCAGCGAGGACGGGTTGACCTGGACCTTTTACCTCCGGCCCGAGGCGCGTTGGTCCAACGGCGAGGCAATAACCTCAAGTGATTGGGTCTACAGTCTGCGCAGAGCCGTGACCCCGGCCACCGGTTCGCGCACCTCCATTCTGTTGAAGCCGATCAAGCATGCCGAGCCCATTATCAGCGGTCAAATGGCACCGGAGCAACTGGGTGTTCGTGCCATTGATGACTATACGCTCGAGTTGATGCTGGAAGCGCCCAACCCGCTGTTTATCGAAGTGCTGTCGCATAGCGTTTCGTATCCTGTCCATCAGGCCACGGTCGAGGCGCATGGTGATCGCTGGGCGCGGCCGGGCGTGATGGTCAGCAACGGGGCCTATCAACTGTCCGAATTGGCGATGCAGTCGCATATCCGCCTGGTGCGCAACCCGTATTTTCGGGAGAACGACCGCGTCATTATCGACGAGGTTTACTATTACCCGACCGAAGATCTCGCGGCTGCAGTGCTCAGGTACCGCGCTGGTGAAATCGATTGGACCTACGAGGTCCCGAACACGCAATTCAACTGGATTGAAGCCAACCTGGCCGATGAGCTTTTTATTACCGACTGGTTCGGTACTTATTATTTTGGCTTCAACACGCTGCGTGAACCGTTCGATGATCCGCGGGTGACCAAGGCATTGTCGCTGGCCATCGACCGGGAAATCATCACCACCAAGCTGCGGCGCTTCGGCGAGCAGCCCAGTTTCAGCTTTACGCCGCCCGGGCTGGATGGCTATGACCCGCCGCAGCCGGCATGGGCAAGTTGGACCCAGGCGCAGCGTGAACAGCACGCGCTGGAACTGTTGGCCGAGGCCGGGTATGGGCCCGATAACCCGCTGTCGCTGGAGATCCGCTACAACACGCACGAGGATCACAAGCGCGTGTCGCTGGCGATTGCCGCCATGTGGGAAAACACGCTGGGCGTGCGGGCGTCGTTGATCAATGAAGAATTTCGTGTGTTTCTGGCCACACGCCGTGCGCGCGCCATTACCGAGGTGTTTCGGGCCGGCTGGATCGGTAACTATCTCGATCCGATGTATTTTCTCGAGCTGTTTCACAGCGACAATCAGCAGAACGATGTCGGGTTCTTCAACGAAAAATACGATGCGCTACTGGCCCAGGCTGCACGAACCCCGGACCGCGAAGATCGCTTTGCGGTGCTGAATCAGGCTGAACAGATCTTGCTTGAAACCCAGCCTTTTGCGCCAGTCTACACCTATGTTACGCGGCGTCTGGTCAAGCCCTACGTGCGCGGCTGGGAATCCAACCTGGTGGACCAACATCCGACCCGCTATATGTTTCTGCTGCGTCAGGATCCAATCGAAGAGGTTGGAGGCTGATGCTGGCGCGATTCATAGTCAAGCGTCTGCTGGGCGCGATTCCGACATTGTTGATTCTGATCACGATTGCGTTCTTCATGATCCGGGTTGCACCAGGCGGTCCGTTTGATGCCGATAAGACCCTGCCGCCTGAGGTCCAGGCCAACCTGGATGCCAAATACAATCTCGATCAGCCATTGTTTACGCAGTATCTGAATTATTTGGGATCGGTGCTGCGGGGTGATCTTGGCCCGAGCTTTCAATACAGCGATTTCACGGTCAATGAGTTGATCGCCGAGGGCTTTCCGGTCTCGATCCAGCTGGGGGCCAGTGCGTTGGCACTGGCGTTGCTGTTTGGCGTGCTGATTGGTACTACGGCGGCCTGGTATCAAAACACACGATTGGACTATGCCCTGATGGGCACGGCCATGACCGGGATCGCGATCCCCAACTTTGTGCTCGCACCAATCCTGATCCTGATCTTTGCCGTGTATTTTGGCTGGTTACCGGCGGGTGGCTGGGGCAACGGTGAATTACGCAATATGGTGCTGCCGGTGATCGCGCTTTCTCTGCCTTACATGGCCTATGTGGCTCGATTGACGCGCGGCTCGATGGTCGAAACCTTGCGCTCGGATTTTGTCCGCACCGCGCGCGCCAAGGGCCTGCCGGAATGGAAAATCATCGGCAAACATTCTTTGAAAGTGGCGTTATTGCCGGTGGTGTCCTACCTGGGCCCGGCCGCGGCTGCCATCCTGACCGGTTCGGTCGTGATCGAACAGATCTTCGGTTTGCCCGGCATGGGCCGTTACTTCGTGCAGGGCGCACTCAACCGGGACTACACGCTGGTCATGGGCGTCGTCATCGTGATCGGATTGCTGATTGTCTTGTTCAACCTCATTGTCGACATCGTCTATGCATTGATTGACCCAAGGATTCGCTACGAATGAACGCCTCTGCACCTGCTGTATCCAGATTCGATCACGCCGCAGCAGCCAGCGGCCGAAGCCTGTGGCAACTCGCCTGGCTGCGCTTGAAACGCAATCGTGCTGCGCTTGGAGCCGCGATCGTGCTTGGCTTTATCGTGCTGTTGGTCACCTTCGGTCCGATTTTGAGTCAGTACAGCTACTCTGAACCGCACTGGGATAGCATTTCAGCCCCACCAAGCCTTGAAACGGGCCATTACTTTGGCACGGATTCGATTGGTCGAGATCTCTACGTACGCACGCTGTACGGAGGTCGTATGAGTCTGATGGTCGGCCTGGTTGCCACGGGCGTGGCGCTGCTGATTGGCGTGGCCTGGGGCGCGATTGCCGGTTTTGTCGGCGGCCGTGTCGATAATCTGATGATGCGCATCGTCGATATTCTGTATGCGTTGCCGTTCATGTTCCTGGTCATCCTGCTGATGGTCGTATTCGGCAGAAATATTCTGCTGATCTTTGTCGCCATCGGTAGCTATATCTGGCTGGATATGGCGCGGATCGTGCGTGGCCAGACCCTGAGCCTTCGTCAGAAGGAATTTGTCGAGGCGGCCGAGGCGCTCGGTGTGCGTTCCTGGGTCATTATCTGGCGCCACATCGTGCCGAACCTGCTGGGGATTGTTGCAGTGTATGTAACCCTGACCGTACCCAAAGTCATTCTGGTCGAAAGTTTCCTCAGCTTCCTTGGCCTGGGCGTGCAGGAGCCCAACACCTCCTGGGGTGCGCTGGTCAATAATGGCGCTCAAGATATGGAGTTCGCGCCCTGGGGTTTGTTTTTTCCGGCGGTGCTGTTGGCGGCGACGTTGTTTTGCTTGAACTTTCTCGGCGACGGGCTACGTGATGCACTCGACCCCAAAGACCGCTGAACCGAGTTCCATGACTGACGCTAATAACCGCGTAGCCGATGCGCCGCTGGTCAGCATCCATGGCTTGACGGTGGATTTTCACACCGAGGACGGCGTGATTCGCGCCGTTGAGGACTTGAGTTTTTCAATACCGCGTGGCGGTACCGTGGGCCTCGTGGGTGAGTCGGGCTCAGGCAAGAGCGTCACTGCAATGACGCTGATGCGTTTGATCCCGCAGCCGCCCGGCCAGATCAGCGCGGGCACCATTGATTTCGATGGGCTGAATCTGCTGAGTCTGAGCGAACGCCAGATGCGCAGCATTCGCGGCAAACGTATTGGCATGATCTTTCAGGAACCGATGACCAGCCTGAACCCGGTCTACCGGATCGGTGAACAGGTAGCTGAAGTCGTCCGAGAACATGATCACCTGTCCCGACGTGCGGCACGAGATCGAACGCTGGAGCTGCTTGACCAGGTCGGCTTGCCGCGTCCGAAACAACTGATCGACAGCTATCCGCATGAATTGTCGGGCGGCCAGAAGCAGCGCGTGATGATTGCCCAGGCGATGTCCTGCGAGCCGGATCTGCTGATTGCCGATGAACCGACCACGGCCCTGGACGTGACCATCCAGAAGCAAGTGCTGGAGCTGATGGGCGAACTACAGTCGCGCTACGGCATGAGTTTGCTATTTATTACTCATGACCTTGGCGTCATTGCCGAAGTGGCCAACGACGTCGTCGTCATGTACCGCAGCCATAAGGTTGAAGAAGGTGAAACCAGGGCGCTGTTCAAGCAGGCCAGCCATCCCTACACCCGTGGACTGATTGCCTGTCGTCCGGGACTCGAGTCCAATCCGCAACGTCTGCTCACGGTCGATGATTTCATGACGCCGGAAGGCCAGTCTATAGAGGTCTCATCGGAGCGACTTACTCCCCAGGTCAAAAGGAGTCAGGCCGAGCTTGAGACGTCGCCTGTGCTGCTCGAGGTGCGTGATTTGAAGACCTATTTTCCAGTGACCGGCGGCTTGTTCGGCAAGGTAATAGACCAGGTGCGCGCGGTCGACGGTGTGTCGCTGACGATTCGCAAGGGGCAGACGTTTGGTCTGGTCGGTGAATCGGGCTGTGGCAAGACCACGCTGGGCCGCAGCTTGCTGCGTCTGACTGAACCGGATCATGGCGATGTCATCTTTGATGGGGTGAATGTGACGGCTGCCAATGAGGGCACGCTCAGACACCTGCGAAAGCGTATGCAGATCATTTTTCAGGACCCGTATTCCTCACTCAATCCCCGGATGACAGTGGCCGATATCCTGATGGAGCCGCTGCGCCAGGTCAATCCAAAGGGCTCGCGATCCGAACACCGCGATCATGCGGGTGATTTACTGGAAACGGTCGGCTTGCATACCAGCCACCTGGGACGCTATCCGCACGAGTTTTCCGGTGGGCAACGCCAGCGGATCGGCATTGCCCGCGCGTTGGCCGTCAAGCCGGAATTTCTGGTCTGCGATGAATCGGTTTCGGCGCTGGATGTATCGGTGCAGGCGCAGATTCTGAATCTACTGCTGGACCTGCAGCATGAATTTGATTTGACCTATTTATTTATTTCGCACGATTTAAGCGTCGTCAACTTCATTTCCGACTACGTGGGTGTCATGAACCAGGGCCAACTGGTTGAGTATGGAACGGCCGAACAAATTTATAAGGATCCGCAACAGGACTACACGCGCAGATTGCTGGCTGCCATCCCGAAAGCCAGTTAGTACGGCTGGACTAGAATGATCATGTGATCCAAGCGTCAGCGATATAATATAAAGCTACCTACAAATTTCGTTAGTTAAATGAAATACACCAATATATTGATTCTTTCACTCAGTGTCGTTTTTGTTGTTGCATGCTCACCGTCCGACTCACCCGACGAGCGTGAGCAAGCTGAGGCCGATGCTGCTCCCGTTGAAACGGTCGAACCTGCCGCTGTCGAGCCTGAGGTCGAAATGAAGACTGCGACGGACGATAATCCGCTGTTGGCCGAGTGGGATACGCCGTTTGGCGTTCCTCCCCTTGACCAGATCGAAGAAGCGCATTTCCTCCCTGCTTACGATGTCGCTTTAGCCAACCACAGCGCCGAAATCGAGGCGATCGCGACCAGTGAAGAAGCCCCGACGTTTGAAAACACCATCCTGGCGATGGAGCAATCCGGCCGCGAACTCGGAAAAATCTCCCGCGTGTTTTCCAATCTGGCCAGCTCGGCTACCAACGACGAAATCCGCGCGATTCAGCGTGAAATGAGCCCGCGTCTGGCAGCCCATAGCGCCTCCATTACATTGAATCCGGACTTGTTTGCGCGCATCGATACGCTGTATCAGAACCGTGACGGGCTCGATCTTTCGCCGCAGCAGGCTCGTCTGCTGGAAACCACCCATGAAGACTTCATTCGAGCCGGTGCCCAGCTCGAAGGTGAAGATCGCGAACGCTTTGCAGAGATTCGTTCCTCATTGGCAGGTCTTTACACCCAGTTTGCCCAGAACGAACAGGCCGACCGCGAAGCCTGGACGTTGGAGCTGGGCGCCGAAGACCTGGCCGAGCTGCCGGACTATATCGTTGCTGCAGCCGCAGGTGCAGCGGCCGATCGCGACATGGAAGGTCATGTGGTAACGCTGGCCCGTTCCAGCGTCGAGCCGTTCCTGCAGTCTTCGCCCAACCGCGCGCAGCGTGAAACGGCCTGGCGTGCATGGACCCTGCGCGGTGACAACGATAACGACAACGACAACAAGGACACGATTCGCGAGATTCTTGCCTTGCGGCTCGAGCAAGCCAATCTTTTGGGTTTTGAAACGTTTGCGCACTACAGAACGGCTGGCACCATGGCTGGAACCCCCGAAGCAGCCCGGTCGCTGATGGAGCAGGTCTGGTGGCCAGCGCGTGATCGTGCATTGGAAGAAGCGGCTGATATCGAGGCGCGCATTGCCAATGCCGGTATGCAACATGAGCTGGCCCCCTGGGACTGGCGTTATTACACCCAGCAGGTGCGCGCAGAACGCTACGACCTGGACGAAAGCGAAGTCAAGGCGTATTTGCAGCTCGACAACATGATCGATGCGATGTTCTATGTATCCGAGCAGTTGTTTGATATTACCTTTGTCGAGCGCGACGATATCCCGACCTATCACCCGGATGTACGGGTATGGGCCATGCAGAATCCGGAAGGCGAGGTTGCCGGCATTTTTTACGGTGACTTCTTCGCCCGTCCGGGCAAGCGAGGTGGCGCCTGGATGTCCAGCTTCCGTTTGCAGAATGGCATGACCGGCGAAATTCCGTTGATTCTGAATAACTGCAACTACAACAAACCGGCTTCCGGTGAGCCCGCTTTGTTGTCATTTACCGACGCCGTGACCCTGTTCCATGAATTTGGTCATGGATTGCACGGCTTGTTGTCGGATACTGAATATCCATCGCTGGCCGGCACGTCGGTCGATCGTGATTTTGTTGAATTCCCGGCGCAGATCTATGAGCACTGGTTATCTCAGTCCGAAGTGCTGCAGAAATTCGCTTTGCACCACGAGACCGGTGAGCCGATGCCGCCGGAATTACTGGATCGAGTGCTTGCGGCGACCAATTTCAACCAGGGCTTTGCCACCGTTGAGTTCCTGAACTCGGGTTTTGTCGACCTGGCCTATCACTTGAACACCGATCCGGCTGCAATTGAAATTGATGCGTTCGAGAACGAAGTGCTGGCCAGTCGTCAGAATCTCGACGAGATCCCGATGCGTCATCGTTCGACCCACTTCCTGCATACCTTTGCGGGCGAGGGCTATTCCTCCGGCTACTACAGCTACCTGTGGGCCGGCGTGCTGGATAACGACGGCTTTGCTGCATTCGAAGAAGCCGGCAATATCTTTGACGGCGAATTGGCTCAGAAGCTGTATGAAAATGTGTTTTCGGCCGGTGATACGCAACCGGCGATGGATGCCTATGTTGGCTTTCGTGGTCGTGAGCCGAATGTTGAAGCGCTACTGCGTAATCGCGGCTTCGTCGATACGGACGTGGTCAATATCGAAGGTTGATCACCTCCCCAGAAGTCATCAAGAACCCGGCGTCCAACGCCGGGTTTTTTATGGGATCCTCAGCCAATGGGCGAATCAGCAACTGGCAGGGTCGCTTGATGTCTGCTGAGGCAGTATCCACGTCGTGGATAACGCTAGCCGAAGAATGAATAGCCAAAGCGCAATCGTGAAGATCTGGTCCGTGTTTCGTGCACATTGGACCCTGTTTCTGGCGCTGCACGTCATGGCCGGGCTGGTGGTGGGGCTGGCACTGGCGCCGCTGTTTTCTATCTTGCTGGGTTGGATCGTGCGAACGACCGGCAACGTAGCGCTGACCGACCAGGCCATCGTGCTTGCGTTTCTGAGTCCGGTCGGGGTTGTGCTGGGCATGGTTGCCATCGGTATCTGGATCACGGTGACACTGTTCGAAGGGGCGGCAACGCTGCTGGCAACCAACGAACTCACGCGCGGCCGCCGTCCCCACCTGATCAAGCTGCTGAAAAGCCTGCTGGTCCGCTTGCGCGCTCTTTTTCAACTGACCTTGGCGATCGGCGTTCGAGTGATTTTTCTGGCCCTGCCGTTCCTGGCCATCGCGGGCTGGTTGTTTCTGACTTTTCTGACCGAGTTCGACATCAATTATTACCTCACGAAACAGCCCCCGATTCTTTGGCGGGTGGGCGCTGCGATCGGCATCGTTGTTCTGCTCATGGCGCTGTTGTTGCTGCGTATGGCGATCGGCTGGTTCATTGCGCTTCCGCTGGTGTTGCTAGGCAATGTGCATCCGCACAAGGCATTGCAGGAAAGCCGGTCAAGACTGGACGGTGAGCGCATGAAGATCGTTCGCTTCCTGATCGGCTGGGGGCTGGTGGTGATGCTGGCTTTTTTCTGCTCGGGTTTGCTGTTGCAGCTGGGCCTGGGCTGGTTGGTGACGATTTCAATGGACAGTTTGCGCTTCCTGGCCTGGTCGGCCGGTGCCTTGATTGTGCTCTGGTCGGTCTCCAACCTAATGATCGGCCTGTTTGCTACGGTCGGGTTCGTACTGGCCGTGCTCAGTGTCTACCGCGAACGCTCAGGCAATGGCGAACTCGAACAGACCGAGCAACGCCTCGATCAGCAAGCGGACACCAGGCGGTTCAGCAGCTGGCGCGTTTCGCTCGCTTTGGTGCTGGTGTTGGTTGTTGCTCAAGTGGCTGTACTGCAGCGCCAGTTGTCCAACGGCGGCAGTCACCCTGAGCCAGCCATCATGGCTCACCGTGGGGCGTCCTGGGATGCGCCGGAAAATACGCTGGCTGCCATTGAGGCAGCGATCGAACAGGGCGCTGACTGGGCCGAAATTGATGTGCAGGAAACACGGGACGGTCGTGTGCTGGTGATTCACGACCGCGATTTGATGAAGGTGGCCGGCTCACCGCTGCGGGTCTACGATGCGCCGTTCGATACCTTGCGTGAAGTTGATATTGGCAGCCATAAGGGTCCGCAGTACGCCGATCAGCGTGTGCCGCTGCTGTCCGAAGTGCTGCGGGCCGCCAAGGGCCGCATCAAGCTCAACATCGAGCTGAAATATTACGGCCGGGAGGAACAGCTGGAGGCCCGCGTGGCCGAGTTGGTTGAGCGCTACGACATGGTCGATGACGTGGTCATCATGTCGCTCAAGCTCGTCGGAATGCGCAGAATGAAAGCCCTTCGGCCTGATTGGTCCGTTGGCTTGCTATCCAGCGTCGCACTGGGTGATATCACCCGATTGGACGTTGATTTTCTGGCCGTCAACGCAAGCTTGGCAACCAGTGCCTTTGTGCGCCGGGCGCACGCACGAAACAAGTCGGTCTACACCTGGACGGTGAATGATCCAGCCGGGGTGTCATCGATGATCGGTGCCGGTGTCGATGCCATCATTACCGATCGTCCGGCCATGGTTCGGGCCGTGATGGAACAGCGACGGGAACTCGCGCTGCATGAACGTCTTATACTGGAACTGGCCAGTCAGCTGGGTAGCGACTTTGATTCGGCGGGTGAAAACAATACGGATGGATCGGACTAGTGTTGTTCTGTTGCTTCAGTTCCTTCATGGTCGACCGATGGTGAAGCCTCTATTGATGATTGCCATGGCTGGGTACAGCTGCTGGCTGCTATCGGATCTGCTCGAAGTGTTCTCAGGTCAATACGGTGCTCCGGTGGCTTACCTGACGGCTGCATTTCATCTGCTGGTCGGCGTTGGTTTCACCGGGCTGTTTCGATCGGTAACTACTGCACGTGGTTGGCTGCTGTGGGTGATGACTGGCCTTGTTTCCATTTCGCACTTGGCGCTTGCAGCGCTGATCCTGCATGTGTATTGGTCCGGGGACGGGGTGCGCGTGGTGCTTGGTACGTATCCGGTGTACTTGCTGTTTTTGCTGGGCTGGGCAGTCGGTATTCTCGTGTTCAGCCTGCTCGTTATCCGGTCTGGGCGTGTTCCTGTCCTGGCTGGCTGGGCGATGCTGTTTGGTTTTGTGCTGTTGATTCTGAGCCGGTCAATGGCATGGCCTGCACTATGGATTCATTTCATTACAGTTGCGCTATCTGCCCTGCTGATATACCTATGTCGCTTGGGGCTGAGGCGAATTTTCGCGCAGGAATTCACAACGAGGCCTGATC
Organism: uncultured Pseudomonadota bacterium; assembly: GCA_937138395.1. GTDB lineage: Bacteria > Pseudomonadota > Gammaproteobacteria > Xanthomonadales > Wenzhouxiangellaceae. The sequence continues at coordinate 32,284 of CAKZPB010000125.1, read as the reverse complement.
CGCGTTGAAATTCAATACAATCCTGACTACGCTGAGCCAGTAAGCCTACTCGGCAGCACTTGATTTGACCAACCGGAGCGAGCCTAGTGAATCTGAAATCGAGTACAACCTGGAAGAAAACGGCCGGCCTTCGCATGGTCATCATGATCGCATTGATCGCCCTTTTGACGCCATTCTGGATCTACCTGCTGTTTTTTACCGATGTGCCGATCATTGTCATGGCAGGCATCGCGCTGGTTATTCTGCTGATTTTCTCGACCGGAACGGCCTGGACAGCGATTGCAATACCGAATGATCAGGCTGGAGGAGAAGACGCTGAAGTCGAGAATCAAGCCGTCGACAGTCATCGTCGGGATCAAGACGTCTGATCACTTTTCCTTTCCAAGGCGCCACAGTTCCCAGAATGCCAGGCCAAGTGGAATAGCAAACCAGATGAGCGCTTTGCCGTAGGTCAAGAGTTCTGCTGAGTTCACATTAATAGTGCGTGTCAAAGTGAACACTTAGTTTGCATCAGTGGGGTCAATTCAGCGCAAAAATTCCTGAGCATTCAACGCCGAGTTTGCTGCTTGTTCATTTTCCGATGAAGGAGATAGCTCAACAAGTATTCGAAGAAGTCGCTGAGCACAATCACCAGCAATGCGGCCCAGGCAGCGCTGCTTGCATAGTCAAACCAGTCCAGCCGTTTTCCGAAAAGGTCATACAGTGTGCTTGCCCCGGCAATTGAAAAGCCCAGTAGCACTGCAACCAAAAATAACGAAATAAGCCGCAAGCCGATTCGAAGCGTCGCCGGCCACACGAACGCGCCGCCGGTTTTTTTCCATCGACGGACATCGCGTGCACTGTCCACCAGCAGGCTGATGGTGACCACTGCGCATGCGATGGCCACGCCGTTGACCATCGAACGCTGCCACGATGATGAAATGAATTCCTGAAGCGGTTCCAGCTTGAATTCGAATTGGATCAACAGCAGGATCATCACCGGAAGCAGCAGAATGATCGACCAGATCAGGGCCTGGGACCAGCTTCCACTGTGCTTGCGAAAGACCGAATCTTTGACAAACAGCGCGGCCATCGGCGGACCCAGCCACAACAGCAGTTGAAACTCCAGAATCAAAGGCAGCAGGATCAGCAGCCAGTTCAGATCGAACAACAGGATGGCGCGGGCCAGGATGATCCAGGTGATGGCCTGAAAGGCCAGCCTCAGCAGCAGACTTTTGTGCCCGCCTGCGATATGGGCCTGGATCGCCTGGTCGACCGCAATCTCGAAGCGGCGAGACTCGTCGGGCAGTAGCCTTGGTTCGGATTTGTTCATCGCTCGGGCTCGAAAGCAGCACCCCAAGTATCGCTCATCATCGAGTGGCTGATCAGACTACGAAATAGGTGTATCTTTAAGTGTCTGTTTCTATTGCAATAAAAACGAAATTCAGATGTTTTCATAATCTTTCAAGATGACTGAATGATTGGTGCTGCATTTTTGAATAGGGTGTAGGTGTGTGCGGCAATGACGCTGCATGCGTAATTATCGACAAGGAGCACACACATGTCATCAATTTCAATAGTTATTGCGCTACTGGCACTGAGCTTGGCGATGCCGCTGCCTGTTCATGCGCAGTCAAGCACTGACACGCTGTCGAATGAGCAATTCTCGGTACGATTTGAAATCGGACCAAGAGGACAAGCCACCAATATTTCGTTCGAATCCTCGGGGGGAGAGCAGTATCGTGCCAGATTTACTGAGCCGTCGGAGCTGGAAATCATCAATGCCGAGACGGGTGAAGTTCTATGGGGACGGTTCCAATTTAGCAAGCTTTCGGGTACTGATCTGGGTTCTGGGAGACTGTATGAGGGAATTGGAACCATGATGTTCGACAAGGTTATGAAACCCAATGGTGAACCCGTTGGCTGTCCGCCGCTTTGCGAGCGATCGATCCGGCTTTCCGTGCAGCTTCAGCCGGTCCGATAAGCAGTCCTCTTGTAGTAGATATTTCCAGGAGCAATAGACCCATGCTGTCAAGAATGATCATACTGATGATACTGTGCAGTCTTCCAGTCTTCGCACACGCACAGCTACCGCTCCAACCTGCCGTGATTGTAGACAATTCAGTGGACGGCCCGAACGCGCTTCGACTGGCTGATCTGAATCGGGACGGCAAGCTGGATGTCGTCATCGCCGCGGGCCCGGACGGCACCGGCGGTTCGATTAGCTATCGCCCGTTTAATCCGAGTACATCAGACTGGGATGCTGCCGTGATCATCGACAGCTCATTCCCGTTTGCGCTGGATCTGGCCGTTGGCGATCTGGACCGGGATGGTGATCTTGATGTGGTTGCCGTTTCGGCCAGCGGAGATGAGTTGGCCTGGTGGGAAAACAGCGCCGGCAATGGCTCGGCCTGGATTGGTCGGACGATTCTCTCCGGCAGCGTCATGGACGGTGCGGCCGGTGTCGAAATCGGCGACATCGACGGCGATGGGGATCCGGACCTGGTCGTGGCTGTTGGCAACGGAGATGCAGTCCGCTGGGTGCAGAACGATGGCGATCCAAGCAATGGCGGTTGGTCACCCTTCATCATCAATGCCATTCCTTTTGACGACCCGGTTGGGCTGGCCCTGGTCGACCTGAACCGCGACGGCAAGCTGGATGTGGTTGCGTCCGGCGATGATGGCAACGAAATCGCCTGGTGGGCCAACGACGGCTCGCCAGCAGACGGCGTTGGCGGTGATGGCACGTCGTGGACGTTCAACTCGGTGGCGATCGGATTCAATCGCGCACGCGATGTGGTTGCCGGTGACTTTGATCTGGACGGCGATATTGATCTCGCTGCCGCAGCGCGATCCGACGATGAATTGGCCTGGTGGGAAAATACCGCCGGCGATGGCAGTAGCTGGGTCAAGCGAAGCATCGGAACACTGGATGGCGCTGAGCGACTTCAGGCCCTGGACCTGGACTTTGACGGTGATCTTGATGTCTTTGCATCGGGCAGTGATGGCGGCGAGGTTGCCTGGTGGGAGCGCACACCCGGCGGTTGGACCCGGCATGACATCGATAACGCGGTGGCCGACGCTGGCGGGCTTCGAGCGGGTGATGTCGACGCCGATGGCGATGTGGACCTGGTTTACGCCAGCGTTTCTTTGGATGAAGTGCTCTGGGCTCAGAATGATCCGATCCATCGCAGCGTGAGTTTCGTCGAGACTGTGGTCAGCCCGGAGTTTGCAGATACCGCCGTGGCGGCCGATATCGACCAGGATGGCGTCATCGACATTGTCGGCGGTGGCAGCCTGGCCTGGTGGTCGCGGCATGGCGGTAGCTGGATCCGGCGCGAAATTGATATTTTTGCCGGAATTCCTGCCGGTGCATTGTTGGCCGTTGCGGTGGCGGATCTGGATCAGGACGGCGATCCTGATATTGCAGGCACTTCATCGGGGCGCGTATTCTGGTGGGAAAATGACGGCACGCCGGCTGATGGAGTCGGCGGTGGACTTGGCACGTCCTGGACGCGCTATGAGGTATCTCAAGGTCACGGATCGCAGCTACCTTCCATTGAAATCGCAGATCTCGACCGCGACGGCTTTCTTGATCTGGTCGTTGCAGATCAGATCGATAACGAGGTGTTGTGGTGGCGCAATGACGGTAGCCCCACGGACGGGCTGGGCGGTGACGGCAATTCGTGGACCGAAGGTCAGGTAAACGTCACGACGGACCCGCGCGCCGCAATCGTACGCGATGTCGACCGCGACGGTGACCCCGACGTGCTCGTCATCACCCAGTTTGGCTCGGCATCCTCTGGCCGAATCAATTGGTGGCTGAATGACGGGTCGGGTTCTTCCTGGACTCGACAGATTGTCAGCAATGCAAACACCGCGCTGGCCGTCGACGCAGGCGATATCGATCGCGATGGTGACATTGATGTGATGTCCGGAATCGGCGGTAGCGGCGGGCCGGGCAACCTGGATCTATTTCGGCAGGACGCGCCAGTCAATGCAAGCAACTGGACATTCATCGACAATATCGGATTGTTTGACGACGGGCAGTTATTTCCAACCGGGACCGTTCTGGGTGATTTCGATCTGGATGGCGACCTCGACACTGCGGCTTCGGTCCAGTTCAATCCTGAGGTGTATTGGTGGGAAAATCCGTCATTGTCTGGAGGGTGGCCTCGTCAAAGCCTGGAACGGGCAGGCAACACCTTTGTCAGGAAATTGCGCGCACAAGAGGTCGATGGCCGCGGTCCGCTCGATTTGATTACTGCGAGTGGTTCCGACGGCATTGCCGTTTGGGAAAACCGGGCCGCGCAGGCCGAGTTGATCGCGATCGACTCATCGCCTGATGAATTTGCGTCAGCAAGCAGTGAAGAACTACTGCGAATCAGCGCCCGTCGGCTTGGGCGTAGCGGCGATAACCCGGCAGAAATTGCACGGCTCCGGCTGCAGTTCAACGACCAGGACGATAATGCCCTGTCTGCATCAGCTGCCAACGCGGTGTTTTCTGAGGTTGCGCTGTGGCAAGACCAGGATGACTCCGGAACGCTTGATCCAGGAATTGATCTGTTCATTGAATCAACCAGCAGCTTGCCCCTGGACAGTAATGGTGAATTTGATTTCACGCTCCCGGATTTCAGCGTTGATATCGAATCGGGTTTCCTCGATTATTTTCTGGTGCTGAGTACAACTGCCGATGCCGATCAACAGGGACTCGATGCATTTCGCTTGACACTGTTGACACCCCGGTCACGCATGGAAGATGCCGTCTATGACTCGCCGCTGGTGCTATTGAATCCGGAAGCATTAACCACCTCCATCATTCTTCTCGAGCCGAAGATTTCCAACCAGTCGCCCATAGCCCGGCCTGATTCTTTCACTGCGGTCGAAGACATCCCTTTCAGCGGCAATGTGTTCCTGGATAACGGCAATGGCGTCGATAGCGATCCCGATGGCGACCCGATCGAAGTACCGTCGCCCGGCACGTTCACGGCAGCAGGCATCGGCGGCTCAGTCACTATTGCCGCCAACGGTGACTTCGACTATACGCCTCCGCTGAATGCCTTCGGAATTGCAACCTTCAACTATACGATTGTCGATCCCTCGAGTGCGACGGATTCAGCCACTGTGACGATCACGGTCACTCCGGTCAACGATCCGCCGGTGGCCGATGACCAGACGGTATCGACCAATGAAGACATGACCGTGCTCGTGTTGTCCGGATCGGACATCGAAGGCGAGGCGTTGATCTTCTCGATCGTCGACGGACCGACGATCGGTACCCTGGGCGCGATCACGCCATTGACCGACACCACGGCGGAGGTGACATACACCCCGAACATCGGCGCCGACGGCAACGACAGCTTCACCTTCATCGTCAACGACGGAACCGGCGATTCGGCCGAGGCCACGGTCACGATCGACATCGATCGCGACAGGCTGTTTGCTGATGGCTTTGAGAGTGACTGATCTTGCCGCAAGCGCAGCCAAAAGTGTTCAGGAGGGAGAATACATGCCCCTCAACGTTGCTCCTCGGTAGCCGCTTATTTCCTGGCCGAACTGCAGGAATCCGCTGATGACAAGATAGTCAGCGGTTTTGCGCATTCCTTGTTGAAATGGTAATTTGAGTTAGACCATTCGGACTAAAAGCCGCTTCTCGAGCGAATGGTTGGATTTCGATCGCTAAAAAGATGAACCTTGGTTTCATTAAATATAAATATTCGGCATCCACACTCGATTGATCATTCTTAAATCAAACCACGTTGGGGGCAGGTGGTTATTCAGGGAGACTCGTATGTCGCACCATACCTTGCTTCAACGAATTTGCGTGATTTTGTTATTTGTCTTGTCAGGCCTGGCATCGGCGCAACAGCCACTGTTGATTACAGAAATCGCTGCCAAGCCATTTGACTCGATGGACCCGAGCAGCGATGCCGGTGAATTTATCGAGATCTATAATCCGAATCCTTCCGCGGTCGATTTGTCGAACGTGTACCTGAGTGATGCGACCTTTGCACCGAACAGCGTGTTCTACTACAACATCGTCACAGGCGTCCGTGTGGATACGGGCGGTGGTGGCTTTGATGACTTTACGGCACGGTTTCCCGATGGGGCCAGCATTGCCTCCAGCGAGTACCAGGTCATTGCGCTTGATGGTTCGGACGCGTTTTTTACAGAGTACGGCCTGAGCCCGGACTATGAATTGTATGAAGATGGCGCCATGGCAGATGGTGTCCCGGATATGCGCGAAGCCATTTCCGGTTCGATCAATAATCAAGGCGGCCTGACCGACAGCGGCGAAGTGGTCATTCTGTTTTCCTGGGATGGCACCTCCGACCTGGTGCAGGATCTCGATTACGCGGTCTGGGGCGACAAGGCCGAGGCCGTCGACAAAACAGGCGTAACAATTGATGGGCCGGACGGTGACGCGGCTACCAGTGCCTATCTCCCTGACACCGCCGTAAACGACCAGGCCGTGGTCAGTTTAGGGCCGCATCCGGTGGATTCCAGCTTTCAACGCGAAGAGCTGAATGAAGGCAGTGAGGTCCAGGTGGGTGGCAATGGCGTGACCGGCAGCGATGAAACTTCGGAAGATTTACAAAATACCTGGTGTATCGGCATCAGCGTTACACCCGGAGCTGCCAGTGACTGCCCTGATCCGCTGCCACCACTGGTTTGCGGTGACTCTGCGGTGCGCATCCACGCCGTGCAGGGCGCAGGCAGCACGAGCCCTCTGGAGGGCGACTTGGTCATAGTCGAAGCCGTCGTGGTGGCTGATTTTGCCAACGGCGAGCCGACCGAGCTGAATGGCTTCTTTCTGCAGGAGGAGGATAGTGACGTCGATGCGAATCCATCCACCTCCGAGGGCCTGTTTATCTTGACTGATCTGCTGGATGTTGATCTCGGCGATCGTGTACGAGTGCGTGGACAGGTCGACGAATCGAGTGGCCTGACGCGTTTGATCAGTGTCGACGATGCGATCGTTTGCGCCTCGGGATTCAGTGTCACACCCGCTGAATTCGAGCTGCCGTTTGCCAATCTGACCCAGCTGGAGGCCGTCGAAGGCATGGCTGTGGACCTGCCCCAGGCCCTGACGATTTCCGAAACACGTAACCTGGCACGGTTCGGCGAGTTCACAATTTCGGATGGAAGGCTGCTGCAACCGACCCAGGTTGCAATGCCGGGAACAGCTGCTAACGATTTCGGTGTATTGAACGATCGAAATCGCATTCTGGTCAATGACGGTCGAAACGGTAGCTTTGTACAGCCTTTTACGCAGGGTCAGGACGACAACAATCCGTTGAGTGCCAGCAACCCGGTGCGGGTCGGTTCAGAAATCACCAACCTGCAGGGCGTAATGAACTTCACGTTCAATGGCTTCAAGATCGAGCCTCGTGCGCCGTATGCCATCGATTCAGCAGAGCCGCGCGCTGCATCGCCAGACTTGGCCGATACCCCATTACGAATCGGTGCAATCAACCTGCTGAATTTTTTCAGTACGCTGGACAATAGCGGCACTATCTGTGGACCCGCGTCGAATCAAGCCTGTCGCGGTGCCGATACGGTTAATGAACTGACGCGACAAACCGATAAATTGGTTAGTGCTCTTCTCGCGATGGATGCCGATATTGTCGGTCTCAGCGAAATCGAAAACAACGACTCGGCTTCGCTGCAGGCGCTGGTGGATGCACTCAATAGTGCATCGTCACCCGGTACCTGGGACTTCGTCGATGCGGGTGTGCTTGGTACCGATGCGATCAAGGTCGGCCTGCTGTTTACGCCGGCCAGTGTTGGACTGGTGGGCACAGCCGCCATTCTGGATGCCAGCGTCGATCCGGGTTTTGACAGCAGCCTGAATCGGCCCGCACTTGCGCAAAGTTTTGAACATCTTTCGTCCGGCGAACGATTGACCGTCAGTGCCAATCATCTCAAAGCGCGTGGCTGTGGCGGCGCGACTGGGCCGGATGCCGATCAGGGTGACGGTCAGCAGTGCTTCAACGCCACCCGAACCAGCGCCGCTCAGGCGCTGATCAATTGGCTTGAATCGGATCCGACCGGCAGCGGTGATCCTGACTTCCTGATTCTAGGTGATCTGAACAGCTACCCGATGGAAGACCCGATTCAAGCCTTTCTGGATAACAGCCTGGTTGACCTCGGTGCTGCCTTTGAAAGTCTGGATGAGGCCTACAGTTTCAACTTTTTCGGTGAGTCGGGTGCGCTTGACTACGCTATCGCCAGCCCGACCATGGCTGTGCAGGTGCTGGACGCCACCTACTGGAGTATCAACGCTGATGAGTATGAAGAATTCGACTACAACGAAGAGGACTTGATCGCGGGTACTCCCAAACCAGCCAATTTTTATAACCCCGATCCATTCCGTTCGTCGGATCATGATCCAATCGTCGTCGCGATTGTCCCTGCGCTGGTGTTTGCTGACGGGTTTGAATAAACGAAGTCAGCCAATTCCGAGTGTTGGGAACACCGTGATTCACTGAGCGATCTTTATGACGCCATGTTTATTTGCATTTCCCATGAGACCTGATTAATAAAACAGTGCTGCAACGCCCGGCGCTGAACAGGATCTGCAGAGCGTTTCCAGCGAGACCATTTTCGCCCTTGCTGCGCGGGCAATCGAGCATTCTCTGTCATTCGATCTCGATGCTATTGGTCTCGCAGCGCATGCATAATGACTTTGCTGATCAAGTGAAAAGCGCGGCCTTTCATTTATGCGATATAGAGAATGCTGATGTCCGAACGACCTGACTCAAGCATAGACCCGAAAGAACTGGACCGCATCGAGCGGTTAAGGGACAGGACCGATGAAATCGAGCTGATCATCTCCGGCCTGACCACGGTTGCGTTATTTACGTTGCCGGGCTGGCTTTTCGAGTCACTGACGGCCTATTTTTCACATCGAACGCAAGCCAGTTCTCAGGTTATCGAGATGCTGCTGATCCTGGCACCGGGCCTGTTCTACGGTTTGGGTGCCTGCTTTGCGGTTCATCTGGTCATTCGCGCTTACTGGGCCGGGCTTGCCGGCCTGCGTTCGGTTTATCCGGAAGGCATTCGCTGGGATCGAATACCGGGTATCGGTCCCATGACGAAAGAAAGCTACAAGAAACGACTGCCTGATCTGAGTCATGCAATCGCGTCTTCTGACCATGCCGCGTCAACCCTGTTTTCGGTCATCAGCATGATTGCGCTGGGTATGCTGTGGATCTCGATACTGATTCTGGGCATCATCATGGCTGACCAGCTGCTTGGCCCTTTGGTGGGTGATGTGGACCAGGCCCTCGATATTCTGCTCATCATCATGATCACATTTTTTGTAGGCCCGCCAATGCTGATCTGGGTTCTTGATGCCTTTCTGGCAAGACGCATCCCTGATCTAAAAGATCGGCCATGGGTTCGTGGCGTAGTGGACCGGCTGAATGACCTGTATTTCTGGCTCTGGCCACAGCGGCTGATTCTGCCGGTACAGCTGACGCTGCAGTCCAATACACGGCCAAGGTTATACAATCTGCTCGTGATCATCGGCGCTGCTGTCATCGTTCTGATCGGCTTTTGGCGGTATGAAGCCTGGACCGAATTCACCTTGTCGAACCAGTTTGTGTACATGGACAATGCCGCGATCGGGCAGGGCATTGACAGCGCACATTATGAGCACCTACGCGGACCGCGCGATCGCCTGCGGCCGGTGCCGACGATCCATCACTTCGAACAACGCAGCGCATTTGTTCGGGTGTTTCTGCCGTATTTCCCCCGGCGAGACAACCTGGTACTGGACGCACATTGCGCCGACCAAAAAGAGCCCATGAGTTGCCTGCGAAGTTTGTGGTCGGTAGCGTTGGGCGATCGAGTCCTGGACACCGCCCAACTGCTGCCGACCGAGCGCCGTGATTTGAATCAGCGCGGCCTGACTGGCGTGTTGCCATTGACGGGTCTTGCGCCTGGACTGCATCGACTGGACATCGTCTGGAATCCGGCTGGTGCGTCAGTGGACTCTCACACCTTCACCATCCCATTTCTTTTCACGCCTGATCAGGAGTTGAATGCAAGCCTGAACGCTCCGAGTCGGGACGACGCCGGGCAGCAAGAGCTCTGACAATACACGCTCGATCGCCATAGTTTATTTATTGTGCGAGTTGTCTTGATATTGACTACGGCTTGGCAGAATACACTGATGTTGAAAAACGCAAAAAGCAAGAAACTCAACAAAGCCGAACAATCCCGCGTCATTGAAATGGCCTGGGAAGATCGTACGCCGTTCGAGGCCATCGAGGCGGTATACGGATTGTCAGAGAGCGAAGTCATTGAGTTCATGCGCCGTGAGCTGAAGGGCAGCAGCTTTCGATTATGGCGAGCCAGGGTATCCGGCCGAAAAACCAAGCATCGGAAACTCCGGCCGGAGGGTGTATCCAGAGGCTATTGCCCGACCCAATACAAGCACCGTTCCTAGTCGATCATTTCACAGTTGATGCGTGGCGTTGATGGATATGCTACGTCGTTCCTCGCTGCCTTTGAACGGGTAGACCAGGTGGAGCAGAGTGGCCGGAAAAATATAGAAGCGGCCGGCTTCGGGTTTTACGCGCAGCGTTGAATTCTGCATGACGTCGGTCGAGCGGTCGACCCACTCGATATGGCCATCCAAACGGGCCTTGCCCGGGATGGGATCCTCATTCATGGTCTCAGGCACCTTCAGGTACATCACGCTCGACAGCGTCGAGCTGGAATGGTTATGAATGGGGTTGTACTCGCCCTGATATTGACTGACCAGCCAGGCAGCCTCGATCTTGACGTTGACCGGGTTGACGTAGTCCGCGCTTTGTTGAAATGCGGTCACGGATTGCTTGTATTCGGGATCTGCATCGCAGTAGGAGCAGCCGAGAATGTATTCGGCAAACAGGCCATGAATGTAGTCATACACGCCGTATTGTTTGAGCAGATCCAGCGTGATTTCAGGTTCTTCGCGAATCTGACCGACCAGGCTGTCCCCGTAGGATTTGCGGTTTGGGTCCTCCAGCAGGTCATCGGTCATCTGCAGCATCTTGCTGAAGATGTCCTCCGGCAGCCGGGTCTCAAGCAGCGTGGGTCCAAAGGCCTTGACCATGTTGAAGGCCACGCCGTGGTGATCAAATGGCTGGCTCAGGCCAGGCAGGGCGGTTTTTTTAGGGAAATTCATAGCTGAAACATCCTAGACCAATGCAATAAGCCAATGTGGCAAAGTCAAAAACTGGTACTTCAACAGACTCATTATCCGTCAAGTCGAGATGTGCCTGAGGTCGTATTACAACCACAGTAACCATTTTGATTCTCTGCGCATCCGCCAAAGGTCATACAGAGCCCGAACATCACCATTGATCACACCATTTTGTTGGGCACAAGGTCCGGTTACTTGATTCAAATCAAGTAGGCGGCCGGATTTAGGTGGTATTTTGGACGACTTTTGTTGAGGGGAGCCTCATGTCTGACGTCCAATCAGCTACTGCTTTAAGTCAGCTAGATCGCCTCAGTGATTTTTCCGATTCGCTGTTTCGTACCGTCATGGATTCGTGCTACGAATCGATTGTTATCACTGATGCGAATCTGGATGATCCCATGATTCTTTACGTCAACCCGGCCTTTTGCCGAATGACGGGATACGATATGGAGGAATTACTGGGCCGCTCGCCGAAGATGTTGCAGGGTGAGCGCACGGATCGAAAGGTGACCAGTGCCTTGAAAACCGCACTGCAAGCCGGGGAAAGTTATGAAGCCCACGCAGTTAATTATCGCAAGGATGGCTCGCCGTTCTACATGCAGTGGCGCACCTGCCCGGTAGTTGATGAGAACGGCAGCGTAACGCACTACATGGCGCTTCAGCGCGACGTCACGGATGAAGTCAAGCTGTTGCAGCGCATGAAGCGTAAAGCGGAAATGGATTACCTGACACGTCTTTTGACCCGGGGTGCTGGCGAGGAAGACATGAATCAGATGCTCGTTCGCGCAAAAGAGGAGTATCAGGACGTCAGCTGCATCGTGCTGGATATTGACCATTTCAAATCGGTGAACGACCAGCATGGCCACCTGACCGGCGACCGCGTGCTCCGGCGAGTTGCGCATATTATCGATGGCCGAACTCGCGGTAATGATCTGGCCATTCGCTGGGGCGGCGAAGAATTTGTTTGCGCGCTCTGGTCGACCGGGCCGGAAGGGGCGATCTATGTTGCCGAGTCCATTCGAAACGCCGTCCAGGCCGAAACCATCGATAACCTGGACGACATCACAATCAGCTGCGGCGTGGCACAGTGGGATACTACTGAATCAACGCTGGAACTGGTTGGGCGCGCCGACAAGAAATTGTATGAGGCCAAGGAAGCCGGACGCAACCGCACGAAATCATGAGCGGGACCAGTATTTTGAATGACGCTCGGTGGTAATCAACCCTGAGCGATCTTTGCAGTCATGGTTCCGGCTGCACTTGGTTCAATCGATCTCGTCATCATCTCCCGTCTGTTGGACGATCAGGCGATGGGCGCTCAATCGCAGTGCATTGATGCGGATAAAGCCTTGCGCATCTTCCTGGTCATAACCGCCGGCCACGTCCATCGAGCTCAGATCCGGGTCATACAGCGAGCTTGGGCTGGAACGTCCCTCGATCATGACATTGCCTTTGAACAGGCTCAAGCGTACTTCGCCGTCAATCAATTCCGATGATTTCCGGAACGCAGCTTCAATAAAGTCCATCTCGGGTGAGAACCAGAAGCCGTTGTAAATGATTTCGGCAAAACGGGGCGACAACATATCGCGTAGTCGACGCACTTCGCGGTCCATGGCAATGCCCTCGAGGTCGCGCAGTGCCGCATGCAGGATGGTGCCGCCAGGTGTTTCATACACGCCGCGCGATTTGATGCCGACAAAGCGGTTTTCGACAATATCGATCCGGCCGATACCATGGCGGCCGCCGACGTCGTTCAGGTAGCTCAGCAGCTCGATCGGATCTGAAATGCTCATGCCCATCGACGAATGCTGCACTTCAATCGGGCAAGCGTCCTTGAAGCGGATCACCAGCGTATCAGGGGTATCGGGCGTATCGTCCAGCGCTCGGGTGAGCTTGAACATGTCGGCAGGCGGTGCGATATCCGGATCTTCCAGCAGGCCGGCCTCATAGGATCGATGCATCAGGTTTTCATCGCTGGAGTAGGGCTTTTCTGCCGTAGCTTCCACGGGAATATCGTGCTCGGCCGCAAAGGCCAGCAGGTCGCGCCTGCCCTGGAAACGGGCCAGGAATTTCGGGTCTTTCCAAGGCGCAATGATGTCCAGATCAGGCGCCAGCGCCGCGAAGGCCAACTCAAAGCGTACCTGGTCATTGCCTTTTCCGGTAGCGCCATGGGCAACAGCACTTGCGCCCACTTTGCGCGCGACTTCGACATGGCGTTTTGCAATCACGGGGCGTGCCAATGCAGTGCCGAGAAGATAGCGATGCTCGTAGACGGCTTTGCCGGCAATCGCCGGCCAGATGAAATCCGTGACGAATTCCCGACGCAGATCCTCGACGAATACCTGGCTGGCGCCGGTCGCCAGCGCGCGGCGTTCGATGTCATCAAAGTCTTCCAGTTGACCGACATTGGCAACATAGGCGATAACCTCATGGCCTTGTTGAATCAGCGTTTTCAGAATGCAGGCGGTATCCAGTCCGCCGCTGTAGGCGAGGACGACTTTTTGTTGAGACATGGGCAAGCTGCGTTTTTTAGATGAAAGACAGCATAAACTACTGTGTCAGGCCTTGCTGTTGCATGGCAGCCTCTGGACGATTGCGTTGCCAGCGAGATTACATGCTATACAATCCTGAAATTGTGCTATTGTGAACTTCATCACATTCTGGTTGAATTTTCATTTGTTGAATAACCAGCCAGACGGGGACTTGTGATGCTGTACGTATTGAATCAAACGCAGCATCTGCTGCACACCTTCATTTCAGGGAGAAATCATGAACTATTCCAAAAGCATTTTAATGTCAATAAGCCTGCTGCTGTCATCGTGGGCCGTTGCTGATCTTGAACCATGGTCTGACTATGAAGTCAGCGATGAGGTCTGGTCGATTACCACCGTCAAGGTCCACGCAAATATGAGTGACGCCTACCTGGAAGGCATCCGTGATACCTGGGTTCAGGGTCAGAAGACCGCCATGGAGCTTGGTCATATCGAAAGCTTTCACATCTTTCGCAGCGATATGGAAGCAAGCGGTGACTTCAATATGATCCTGGCAGTACGTTTTGCCAACGATTCCATGTTGACACCAAACAAAGAACGCTATGAAGCAATGATGGATGCATTGGGCGCGGATGAATCCCAAGCGGCGACAGAACAAGCGCAACGAGACTATCCGGCGATGCGCGACATTGTCGGTGAATATCGTATGCGCGAAATTACGCTGAAGTAATTCAAACTTCAGGCTGTAAATCGAACCCGATGTTGACATCAACATCGGGTTTTTTTTATGACTGCATGGGCACGATGCTTCAAATAGCTAATCGCTGAATTCAGTAGGCATCCTGATATTCATCTTACGTTGATAATTCTACCGGTCATAGCCAACGACTGCCGTCCCAACGATCGTATTCTGAAAGCCGTTACTGACCAAATATACTGAGTCTTTTGCTGCCCCTGCGTTCAATGACTCGTCGATTATCAATACTCTCGCCGTTATTGGCATGGTATAAAACGGTATGGTCACCAATGGAACTTGAATATGGCGTTGTGTAAATCAATTGTTGTCATCTTTTCATCGCTTGCCCTGGTTGCCTGTGCTGGGTCCATCGATACCCGATCAGCACCTGTTGAAGCTGAACCAGAATCATCCAGTTCATCGGAATCAGTGGCCCCGATGGGGCAGGAGAGTGAGCTGGCGGGTACGTCATGGGAGCTGTTGAAGATCCAGTCCATGGACGACAACGCCTGGACGCCGCAGAATCCATCACGTTACACCCTGACGTTTGATCCGGACGGCAGCGCCTATATGCAGCTGGACTGCAATCGGGGCCGCACCAGCTGGGAATCGGAGCAGGCAGGACAACTGACATTCGGACTTGTTGCGTCAACCAACGCACTGTGTCAGGACGACGGGCTATCGGAGCGGTATGCGAGCCAGTTCGAATTTGTTCGCAGCTATGTGATGCGCGATGGTCACCTGTTTCTGGCCACGTTTGCCGACGGTGCCATCATCGAATTTCAACCGGCAGCTCAGGAATAAGTAGCAACAAGCCAATGGACGGTTAGTCACCTAATTCTCCTGAATGAATGGTGCAATAACTGCCGCGTTGAGGCAGATTATCTTTCGGGCTGTGGGAGGTCCTTGACCTTCGCGGTTCGGAAAGGCCGATGCCAAACGTTAAAATGCAAAACTACTTGAAATCGCAGTCATTGCCCCCGATAGCATCGCGGTAGCCCTCTACAAGGCAGTTCAAGTCGTTCAATCCCACTATGCAGTCAAACGAAAATCGACTGACTTGATCGAAACCGACAACGGCTGGATCTTCATTGCACTGCCCAGCCTGGAAATGAACGCATGATCGCCTTCGGCATCAAGCTCTTCAAAGGCATCGCAGTGGCACTTTTTTGGAAACGCGACTACTGCACCCGTAGCAAATCATCCCAGCGGGTCGTATACGCATGCGTCTTGTAGTTCGACTGCATGGTCCAGCCGGCGTGGGTGCCTTCGCGGGCGAATTTCAGCGTGTTCTTGCCGAAGCGCTGGTTGACGGCGTCGAGGGCCTGCATCAGGCCTTCGCTGTTGTAGTCTGCCGGTTCTTCGCCGACGCCGGGCGCGGGCTCGAACAGGGACACCTGGCGTTCGGCCTGGTCGGTCAGGTCGAGGAAGCAGACGCCGGTTTTGCGGTAGGGCGTGTCGGGCTTGAAGATCTTGCGCAGGCCGAGCATGCCGGCCTTGATGAAGTCAGCGGTGTTGCAGCTCGGTTCGGCCAGCTGAATGCCGATCGAATAGCGCCGGATGCCACCGTCGTCGCTGAATGAACCGGATTCGAGCAGCACCTTGATCGACTGCGCATGCGAGTCCTGCTTGCGCAGCGAGACGCAGCCGCGTGTGATGTGATAGGCCAGCGCATTGCTGATGGTTTCGAAGTCGGATAAGCGACTGCCGAACGAGCGCGAGCAGATCAGCTGCTTTTTCTTCGGCGGCATTTCTTCGAAATCGATGCATTCGGTACCGGCCAGTTCGCGCCCGGTGCGTTCGACCACGACCGAGAAGCGGTCGCGTAGCTGCTTCGGGCTGGCGTTTTTCAGGTCCAGCGCGCTGTAGAGGCCCATGGCGTGCATATGCGCCTTCATGCGCCGGCCGATGCCCCAGATATGGCCGACGTCGGTCTTTTCCAGCAGCGCGTCAGTAGCTTCGGGCCGGCTCAGCAGGTGCAGCTTGGACGGCAGTTTCTGCTTCTTGGCGTAGCGGTTGGCCAGCTTGGCCAGCGTCTTGGTCGGCGCGATGCCGATGCACACCGGCAGGCCGAGCCAGGTCTGGATCTGGTCGATCAGCCGGGCCGATTGCTCGATCGCGACCACGTCGTTGTCCGGCAGGCGGAAGAACGATTCATCGATGCTGTAGTTCTCGAACGAATCGGTGTACTGGCGAATGATCTGCTGCACGCGCTCGGACATGTCGCCGTAGAGCGCGTAGTTGGACGACAGCACCTGGATGTCGTACTGCTTGATCAGGTCTTTGAGCTGAAAGAACGGCGTGCCCATCTCGATGCCGAGCTGCTTGGCCTCGTCGCTGCGGGCAATGGCGCAGCCGTCGTTGTTCGACAGCACGATCACCGGCTTGCCGACCAGGCGCGAATTGAATACGCGCTCGCAGGAGACATAGAAGTTATTGACGTCGCACAGGGCAATGAGGCTGCGGTTGTTCATGATTCCAGTGTTTAAAAGGCGGTGTCGTTAGTCGTTTGGTCGTTTGGTTGTTTTGTTGAAGCGGTAGGCTTTTCGCGATGTGTATGCTTTGGTTTTAGGTTTTAGGTTTTAGGTTTTAGGTTTTAGGTTTTAGGTTTTAGGTTTTAGGTAAATCTCATTGGTTTTTCTGATGAGGTTCAGAAGCAACAAGTTGCGTCATTCCGGACAAGCGGAGCGCAGATTCCGGGTTCCGGCGCTGCCGGCCCCGGAATGACGGAATCACAGTTCCAGTTTTAAGTTTTTAAATCTGCGTACATCTGCGTCATCTGCGGTTTCATGCTTTCAGTTTTTGATCTGCGTGCATGGCGAAATCTGCGGTTACCCGCCGTTCAGGTCTTGCGCACGACGGCCGTGACCACGCCCCAGATCTCAAGCTCGTCGAGATCGTTCGGTACGATCGGCGCATAGTTCTTGTTCTCGGCCACCAGCCGGATGCCGTTGTTCATGTACAGCCGCTTGACGGTGAACTCGTTGTCGACCCGCGCAATGACAATGCGCCCGTGGCTGGGCGTGATCGAGCGATCGACCACCAGGATATCGCCCTCGTTGATGCCGGCCTGGATCATGCTGTCGCCTTCGACCTGTACAAAAAACGTTGCGGTCTTGTTGTTGACCAGGTACTCGTTCAGGTCGAGCGTATCGCCGACGTATTCATTGGCCGGCGACGGAAAGCCGGCCGAGATCTTGGTGTCGTACAGCGGCAGCCTCAGCGGTGGGCTGTTGGCGTCGGGTTGCAAAATATTGATTGGATTCAGCATGTCAGTGGCCTTTACGTAATGCGTTGTCAACGAGCATTGGCGCGGCCGCGTACGGCGGTGTCAGCGTCGCCAATGCAATGCCCGGGTTGGCGGGGCATTGAGTGCCGGAAGTCTATCCGGCAGTATTCTCAGATTTAGATAATCGGTATAAACCGCTGTTTAATAGACGGTTTATTAGCGATGAAGTGGCCGGCGGGGGTTGTTGCTCTTCTCAAACCACGTGTTGAAATCATAGCAGGGCCAGAGTGTGAGTATGTGACCGATGACTGGTATTTTGAGAATGCCAGGGCTTTCTGCTCGACAATGCTTTCAGGCTTGAAAAAACTGGAACTGAAGCGCCTGCTCCCGTACACTCTTTGGCCAATTACAAAAACCAATCGGGAGTCGTGCAATGCTGATACCCAAGGCGCTGTTGAAGAAGATCTATAACCGTTCCAGCCTGCGCAATACGGTGCACGGCGTGCGATTTTCGGTCAAGAATCGGCTGGCGCCGGCGCGCTTGAAGCGCATCGAATCGATTAGCCTGAACGGACAGGCAGTCGACGCCCCGCAGGTTCAGGTTGCGGTGGATTCGGCCTCGCCGGTCAGCCTGGATCAGCTGAGTGCCGCTGATGCAATTGACTTTCCGCTTGGCACATTGCTGACCATTCACCTGGCAGTGCCGGCGCTGGAAGAGGGCGAGCATACGATCGGACTTGAATTCGAGGCCGAGCCGTTCGGTACGCTGGCTTTTGAAGTACGTGACCAGCTGCATACCGGCACACATGATCCGGGCACCGTGCCGCGCAATTCGGAAAATGATTACAGCGCCGATATCATCCGTGCCCGGCAGGAGTTCGTGCGCGAGCAGTGTGGATCGGAACTGGAACATATCCGGCAGTTTTCGTTTGATCCGAACAGTACTCGCGGCAATATCGAACACTTGACCGGCGCGGCGCAGATTCCGCTCGGCGTGGCAGGGCCATTGCACGTCAAGGGCCAGCACGCGCAAGGCGAGTTTTATGTGCCGATGGCTACTACTGAAGGCACGCTGGTGGCGTCCTACAACCGTGGTATGAAGGTGATTGCCGAAAGCGGTGGTGTCCAATGCGCTGTGGTTGGCGACAACATGCAGCGCGCGCCGGTCTTCATTTTCGATGACGCCAGCCAGGCCCGTCGTTTTGCCGACTGGATCGTTGAACACCTCGACGAAATCAAGGCTGTATGCAAGGAATCCGATCCGTTTGTGGCGCTGAAATACATCGACTATTACCTGGTCAGCAAATTCCTGTACACGCGCTTCAATTTCAAGACCGGTGATGCGGCCGGCATGAACATGGTCGGCAAGGCCACCTTTGCCGCCTGCAACTGGATTCTGCAGCAATGTAACGATGTCGAGATCAAGAACTTCTATCTGGAAAGTAACTTTGCCACCGACAAGAAGGCCTCGATGATCAACTCCATGCGCACGCGCGGAAAGCGTGTTGTGGCCGAATGTGTGGTCAAGCGTGACGTACTGCAAAACATCATGGATGCCGACACCGAATCGTTGTATCAGCACTCCAAGATTGCGACCATTGGCAGCATGCTATCGGGTGCCAACAACAATGGTGCGCATGCGGCCAATGGCATTACGGCCATTTTCATTGCCACCGGTCAGGACGTGGCCAACGTGGCTGAATCATCCGCCGGCATTCTGTATACCGAGCTGACCGATGACAAGGACCTGTACATCTCGATTACGCTGCCGTCCCTGATCGTGGCCACAATTGGTGGCGGCACCGGACTGGCAACCCAGCAGGAGAGTCTGAAAATGCTGGACTGCGCCGGCGTTGGCAAGGTGTACAAGTTTGCCGAAATTGTTGCCGGCACGGTGCTGGCCGGTGAAATTTCACTGGCCGCGGCGATTTCGTCATTGGACTGGGTATCCAGCCACGACCAGTACGGACGAAATGATCCGACCAAAGGCTGAGAAGCATTGATACCGCAGATGAAAAGCTGAAAGCATGAAACCGCAGATGACGCAGATTAAAAAAAGCCAAGCGATTGAAACTGGTGCTTCCGTCATTCCGGGGCCGGCAGCGCCGGAACCCGGAATCTCGATTGTCTGAACTTCAAGCCCGGTCCCATAAACACTAGCTAGATTCCGGATCTTCGCTCCGCTCGTCCGGAATGACGAAATCTACTGTGTTTGCGAAACGACCAAGCGACGAACCGACCAAACGACCCTCATTGACTGAATCTGCGTCCATCTGCGGTTCGAACCTTTTTGTTGTCAGGTCTTGTTTTCTTTGGCTTCCTGCTTGGCCTGCGCTTCGCGTTCCTTGCGGATTTTCTTGCGGCGTTGTTCGGGCGTATCGGCCATGGCGCGGATCGTGTTCAGCACGTCCGCTTCGCCGGTTTTCAGCAGGCGCGGGAAACTGCGGCTGCAGGCCGTCCAGGTGGCGCCGATGATGGCCAGGTAAATGGTCGTCATCAGTGCGGCATAGGTCAGCTGGTCTGCAAGGTCCGGCAGCCAGAACGGAAAGCGGATGCCAAGCAGGCTCTCAAGCAGCGCGCCTAGGATCGGGCCGACGATACCGATCTCGACCAGCAATAACACCATGATGTAGACCATGATCTTGAACGCAATCAGTTGTCCGAGCAGATCCTTGAATGCCTCGCGCCAGTCGCGGCTGTAGCACAGTGCAGCCACGGCAATCGTCAAGCCGGCCGCAACGGCGAGCGAGTCTGCCATGGTGTCGAGAAGACCACCGATACCGGTCCAGGCCGGCGCGCCGTTGATTAATTCCAAATCACCGCCCAGCATGCGGCGGCTGAACGAGTAGAACACCAGTACCAGCGCCGGCGGAATCAGGCCGGCCGCCAGCCACGGGAAATCCTGGCTTGATGCTTTCCCGGTCTGAAACAGATAATGTCGAACGGCAAAGGCATACATCGCGCCGATCAGAATGGCTGGCAGATTGATGTAGTTCAATACGCCAAGATAGTCAAAGCCATTGTGCAGCGCCGAACCAATAACCAGTCCGCCGATGGTGAGCCCGGTAATCGCCGATCGCGGGCGCGGACCAAATACCTCGTTCAGCCGGTCATCGTCGAAATTATTGTTCCAGGCCGATCGCAACGCGGGCAGCATATCGAGCAAGCCCCGGCGGGCCACGGTGAACAGACGTTGGACTTTATACATAACAGGTCGAATCCTAGCGCGAACTTAACCTGAGTTGTGAATTAACTTTTGTTACCGAAATCCACCGGATAAGCGCATTTCTTGAAGGCTTCGAACAGCCCGGGCTGAGGCTTTGATCGCCCTTTGAAAAAGTCGTTCAGTCCAAGCGATGTCGTTTCATCCTTTAAAGCACCGTAGGTATTGATGTCTGGCTGCCACATGACATCAGATAAAAATTGCTCTTTGTCATTGTATTTAATCAAATAATGTCGAACCACAACTTGAGCCTTACGCTTGATTATTCGTGCACCCAGGGTTCGGGACGGGGAGCATTCTATTGAGTGAATTTCATTGGCGTCAATCTGGTCGATTATTTGGCCATAGTCGCCTGGCAGAGCTAATAGGCCACTGCCTGAAAACAATCGGATGGCACTTGAATCGATGATTAATAGTTTACGTTTTCGTTTAGAAATCAGGTTGATAGTCATCCACACCAACCCGGAAAATACAAGAAGCGTACTGATTAACCCAGTTTCCAACTATTTGTTTCCCGTTTCCGGGTCTTCTGGCAGGAAAAGGTGAGCCAATATGCCACCAATGATCAAGAAGACGCCCGGGAGATAGTCCTTTGCCATATCCCATCGGTTGAAATTGGTCGCAATGAACGTGTACTTTGCTGCCATAGCGAAAGTCCCTACAAGCCTGTCGACAGGATAACTTATCCCTATAGCTGCTGATCTTGTTGATCGTTGACAAACGCTTGTTTTTGGCTGCAGCCAAAACGAACCAGGCGAAGGAAATCTTCGCGATCAATCATGCGGATATTGAACTGCTCCAGGTGCGGATTCCAGAGTTGACAGTCGCATAGAACATAGCCGTCATGTTCGAGTTTTCTCATCAATTCAACCAGCGCCACCTTGGACGCATCGCGCTCGGTATGAAATTTGGACTCGGCGAAGAAGACGTTGCCGATGGCAACGCCGTAGATGCCGCCGACCAGCTGATCCTGCCGCCAGACTTCCAGGCTGTGTGCATGGCCATTTCGGTTCAGTTCGGTATAGGCCTGCAGCATGTCCTCGGTGATCCAGGTTTCGCCGGATTCACCGCGATCGGTCGCGCATTGCTGGATGACCTGTTCAAACTGCTGATTGACGGTCGTCTTGAAAAAACCCTGACGTAGTGTGCGCTGCAGACGTTTTGGTATATGTACGTGACCGGGAATCAGCACGGCGCGCGGATTCGGACACCACCACAGGATTGGACCGTCCTGTTCAAACCAGGGAAAGATACCGCTCCGATAGGCGTTCAGCAACCGCGTTTGGCTCAGGTCGCCACCGATCGCGATCAGGCCATCCGGATGATCGGATTTGAGCGGATCGGGAAAGGGCGAATCGGGATCCGCATCCAGTCTATGGATGGCATAGCGCATCATTCAATTCGATCCGGGGTCGTTGCCCGGATCAACAGCCTCGGCATATGGATTCAATGACTCCAGTTGACGACGGTGATCCTGCAGCGCCTGGTCTTCGAACCGCAGCCAGCGCCGAATGCCCTCGCGCAGGCCTGGATGCTGAATCCGGTGGAACGAATGTGTCTTGACCGGCAGAAACCCACGCCGAATCTTGTGCGTGCCCTGAGCACCTGGCTCAAAAACCTGCAGCTGGTGTTCAATGGCGTATTCGATGCCCTGGTAGTAGCAGGCCTCAAAATGAACGTCCTTGGTTTCGCAAAGCGCACCCCAGTAGCGGCCGTATAAATGGGTACGGTTACGCCAGAATACGCTGCAGGCCTGGTCCTTGCCATTCTGGCTGGCGATGCAGACCAGAAATTGAGGCCCGAATGCACGCGCGGCCTGCTGAAAGAACGCCTCGTTCAATGCCGGCAGATTTTGATAGAGCCGGAATGTCATCTGGTAGCAGCGATGCACCAGTGAAATTTGCTCACCGCTCAGTTCAGTCCCGTCAAGCCAGCGATACTGCCAATCGTCCGCAAGCGCCAGGCGCCGTTCGCGCCGGATATTCTTGCGTGGCTTGCGTTTCAGATGGCTCAGAAAATCATCGAAGTCGCGATAGTCCCGATTGTGCCAGTGATATTGCCAGTCATAGCGGGGCAGCCAGTCGGATTGTGTGAGCGCCGCGCGGTCCTGCTCATCGCAGAAATTGATCGAGGCGGCCATCAGCTGGTGTTCGTCGACAAAGTTGTTGATGGCTTCGAGTGTCTTGGCCGGGTCTCCGAGCAGCCGTGGCCCGGTGATCGGCGAGTAGGGTGCAGCAATCAGTAGCTTGGGATACCAGTCCAGGCCGCTGCGTTCGGCAGCGTCGGCCCAGGCCCAGTCAAATACAAACTCACCGTGCGAGTTGCCCTTCAGGTACCCCGGCAGCGGCAGTGAACCCTGTTTACAGGAAATGGGTTGAACCTGCCAGCCGTGCTCAGCCTTGATGCAGCCAGCCTGTTCCAGTGCGGACAGGAAGCGATGGTCGGTGAACGGGTTCTCGTTCCTGTTCAGGCCGTTCCAGGCCTCGGCATCAAACTGAGCAATGCCGTGCTGGTTGGTACTGAGTGCGCTTACCCGATCATCCACAGTGAATCAGGGCTTACTGGTCCAGAAAACGCTCGGCGTCGAGCGCGGCCATGCAGCCAAAGCCGGCTGAAGTAATGGCCTGCCGATAGACGTGATCGGCTACGTCACCGGCGGCAAACACGCCCGGTACGCTGGTCGCAGTGGCCATGCCGTCGAGCCCACTCTTGATCTGGATATAGCCGCCCTCCATGTCCAGCTGCTCGGCAAAGATGCCGGTGTTCGGGTCATGGCCGATGGCAACGAACATGGCGTCGACTTCGATCTGTTGAGTGTCTCCAGTGTCGCTGTGGGCCAGCTGAATTCCGGTCAGGCCATCATCATTGCCCAACACCTCGTCAACGACGTGATCCCAGATGATGCGGACCTTGCCTTCTTTTTCACGGGCGAACAGGCGATCCTGAAGGATTTTTTCAGCGCGCAGTTCGTCCCGGCGGTGGACCAGGATAACTTCGCTGGCGATATTGGATAGATACAGTGCTTCTTCGACCGCAGTGTTGCCGCCGCCAATCACCGCTACCGGTTTTTCGCGATAGAAAAATCCGTCGCAGGTGGCGCAGGCCGATACACCGCGGCCCATAAACGCTTCTTCTGATTCCAGGCCGAGGTAGCGCGCGGAAGCACCGGTTGCAATGACCAGCGCGTCGCAGGTATAGGTTCCGCTATCGCCCTCCAGCGTGAATGGCCGCTGGCTCAGATCGGCGGTGTGAATATGGTCAAACACCATTTCGGTTTCGAACCGCTCGGCGTGATCAAGCATGCGCTGCATCAATTCCGGACCCTGCAAATCATGGCCGTCGCCAGGCCAGTTTTCAACGTCGGTCGTTGTCATCAATTGCCCACCTTGTTGAATGCCGGTGACAATAGCTGGCTTCAGATTGGCGCGCGCCGCGTAGATGGCAGCGGTATAACCAGCCGGGCCGGAACCCAGAACCAGTAGCTGAAAATGGCGAGAATTGGCCATGTATAATTTTCTCCTCTAGATGGCACTGATGACAGAACCGGCATTGCCGGATTTCGCTTGCCGATTAACGGCTATCAATATCGTTAATTGTGGACCCAACGGGTCAAAGGCAAGTGTAGTCTCTCTGGAACCGGTTGCGCCGAAGAATTGCGCATGACTGAATACGGCTCCTCCAAGAGCCTGGATGTACCGTCCAGAATTCAGGATTTTGACCTGAATTCTGATAAAAAACTATAATAAATAGTGCTTTAGATGCACTTCACACAGGAAATTCTGTGGCCAGAACCGCCAAGAAAACCAAGACCGCGCAGCCTTCGCCGATCCAGGCAGTGGAAAAACGATTGTTTGAATCGCTTTTCTTGATCGTGCTCTTTGCAGCGGCCTATCTGTTGATCTGCCTGGTGACCTTCGATGCTGCAGATCCCGGCTTTTCGCGCAGTGGCCCCGAGCAAGTCAATAATCTGGGTGGGCATTTCGGCGCATGGCTGTCGGATCTGCTTCAGGTGATGATCGGCTACATGGCCTGGACCCTGCCATTCCTGATGGGCGCAGCCGCCTTCCGGTTGTTGAGTGAGCGCGTTGAACCGGTTGGACTGGCCGAGTGGGGGGTTCGAATTGGCGGCTTTGTGTTGATTCTGTTATCTGGCTGCATCCTGCTGGAAATGCAGCCAAGGGGATCGCTGGAGCATGCAGGCGGCATCATTGGGGACCTGCTGGCAGTGCCGATGGTCAGCGCCATGGGTTTTGCCGGTTCAGCCTTGATCAATCTGGCCATTTTACTGGCGGGCGTGACGCTGTTTACCGGGTTGTCGTGGCTGCACGTCATGGATCGCATCGGCCGATGGGCGATTGCAGGTGTGGCCTGGATGATTGCCAGTGCGGCCTGGCTGCGTGATTGGTGGGCTGGACGCAAAGCCATTGCCGAACGAGTTGAAGTACGCAAGCGCGATACCGCCAAGCGCAAAAAGCGCGCCGAGGTGCGAATCGAACCGCGCGTTGAAACTGCACCAAGTGAAAAGGAAACCAAGCGGCGCTCGCAACGCACCCTGTTCAAGAATTTGCCGGCCGGCAGTCTGCCGCCGCTTGATCTGCTGGATGAGCCGCCGGAGCAAAAGCCGGGCTATTCGACTGAAACGCTGAAGGCCATGAGTCGACAGGTGGAATTGAAGCTGTCGGATTTCGGCATCGAGGTCGAGGTCGTAGCGGTCCACCCCGGGCCCGTCATTACTCGCTTTGAGCTGCAGCCAGCCGCCGGCGTCAAGGGCAGCCAGATTTCGAATCTTTCCAAAGACCTGGCGCGTGGATTGAGCGTGATGTCGGTCCGCGTCGTGGATGTCATCCCGGGTAAAAGCGTGATTGGACTGGAAATTCCGAACCAGAGCAGGGAGATTGTCTATCTGCGCGATATTCTGGCCTCGGAGTTGTATGACAAATCCTCGTCGCCGCTGACTATCGGGATGGGCAAAAGCATTTCCGGCAAACCGATGGTGGCCGATGTCGGAAAAATGCCGCATTTGCTGGTGGCTGGTACCACGGGTTCGGGTAAGTCGGTTGCGGTCAACTCGATGATTGTCAGCCTGGTGTTCAAGTCGACGCCAGACCAGGTACGCATGATCATGATCGACCCGAAAATGCTCGAACTATCGGTCTACGAGGGCATCCCGCACCTGCTTGCACCTGTCGTGACCGACATGAAAGAAGCTGCCAATGCATTGCGCTGGTGCGTGGCTGAAATGGAGCGACGCTATCGCCTGATGTCGCAACTGGGTGTTCGCAACCTGGCCGGCTACAATCGCAAGATTGCCGACGCCGAGCAGAAAGGCGAGCCGATCGAGGATCCACTGGTCGATCCGTCCACGCTGGCCGAAGGGGAAGAACGACCGACGCTGGAAAAACTGCCGATGATCGTGGTCATCGTCGATGAATTTGCCGACATGATGATGATTGTCGGCAAGAAAGTCGAAGAGCTGATCGCGCGGCTGGCGCAAAAGGCACGCGCCTCCGGCATCCATCTGATTCTGGCTACGCAGCGACCGTCGGTCGATGTCATCACCGGCCTGATCAAGGCCAATATTCCGACCCGGATGGCGTTCCAGGTGTCGTCGAGAGTGGATTCACGCACCATTCTGGATCAGCAGGGCGCAGAGAACCTGCTCGGCCATGGTGACATGCTGTATCTGCCGCCCGGTAGCGGTCTGCCGGAGCGCATCCACGGCGCCTTTGTCGATGATCACGAAGTGCATGCCACCGTTGAATGGCTGTGCGCCCAGGGCGAGCCGGACTATCTGGAAGAAGTGCTGTCCGATACCCAGATGATGGCCGATGGTCAGGCGGTAGGCGAAACGGGCTTGCCTGAAGCACCGCCCGGAGAATCCGGTGACGAGCTGTATGACAAAGCCGTGGCGTATGTGCTCGAGAGTCGACGTGCGTCGATTTCCAGCGTCCAGCGTCAGCTCCGGGTCGGCTACAACCGCGCTGCCAGGATGATCGAGGAGATGGAGATGCAGGGGGTGGTGAGTGCGCCGGAGCATAATGGACAAAGGGAAGTGCTCGCACCTGCACCGCCGAAGGATTGAGCAACCAAGCGATCTTGTATTTGTTAGCTGCGAATGGCAGCGCACAACATGGGTCAATTGATTTGTTCAAAGTCAAAATGGTTTTTAGTTTTTTTAGTTTCTATCGAAAAATATGTTGATAGGCATCTAAGTAGTGCGCCAAATTTGTTGAATCTAATCAATAATAAAACTGTCCATTCAACTGATATCAGTGATTAGCAAAATCATTTAATGCGTTTCAGCTTTGGTTCAGGTATTTCTGTTCATAATAGGTCTATGAAAAAACTGATCCAGACGACTTGTTTAGCATTTGTGCTCATCTTTACGGCACAGAGTAGCGATGCTCAGGAAATTCAGCCCGATGCGCGCGCACTGCTGGAACGCTTTGCGGCGGATCTCTATAGTTTGAGCGGCGAGTTCACGCAGTTGACTGTTGACGGCAGCAACGAGGTTGTTGAAGAAAGCACCGGCACGCTGTTGTTCGAAGCGCCGGATCGAATTCGCTGGGATTATTTGGAGCCGTTTCCGCAGGTGTTGCTGGCCGATGGTGAGCAGCTCTGGCATTACGACGAGTTGCTCGAACAGGTCACGGTGCGGCCACAACCCGCGCCGGAAAATTCACCTTTACTGGTGCTGACTCGGCCTGAACTGCTCGAGCGGTTTTATCGTATCGTGCCAACGGACTTGGCCAACGTGATTGAATTCGAGCCGTTGACCGATGACTCGGAATTTGAACGTGCGCGGCTGATCTTTGATGGCGAATGGCCGATCGCGCTCGACCTGTATGACCGCTTTGGCCAATCAACGCGCCTGAGCCTGGACAACCTGGAGCGCAATCCAGTGCTCGATCCGGTGTTATTCCAGTTTGAAATACCCGAAGGCGCCGACGTGCTTGAAGGGCTCTAGACGGAGCACAGGGCTATTTCTGTACAGGTGCTGCGACGATCTTCAGGATCGACTTTTCGGTCGTTTCCTCCACGCTGAATCGATAGCCTGATTCCTCGATCCATTCTCCGGGGCTGGGCATGTGTTTCAGTCTTGCGATGACATGTCCGCCGATGGTTCGGGCCTCCATGATGCTGATTTTGGTGCCCAGGATATCGTTGACATCGGCGATCGACAGCCTGGCATCCATCCGCAGGATTTCATCCTCGATTTGTTCCCATCCCGGCTTGGTGTTGTTAGCGTGACGCTCAAAGGCAGTACCCGCTGAAATGCTGCCGACCACGGTCTCCAGCACGTTATCGACCGACACCATGCCGACTGCGGAACCGTACTCATCAACAACGATGGCAGATTGATCCTGGCGCAGCCGAAGGATCGGCAGCAACTCGACCAGAGGGTGTTGGGCGGGCACAAAGTACGCTGATTGAACAAAATCGCTCAGGTCACGCTGTTGAAACCCGGGCTGCAGCAAGTCCCAGATTGAAATCGAGATGATGCCCACGATATTGCTGCGTTCGCCTTCATAAACGGGAATATGTTCCTGGCCGGACTCGCGCAGGATACCAGTCAGATTATCCAGTCCGGTTTCAAGATCAACTGCGATCATTTCGTGTGCCGGCAGCATGATATCACCGGCAACATATTCTCCGAATCGCACGACATTGCGGATGCGTTCGGCATCGAATACGTCAATGGTTGCACCGCCCTCTGAAGTATCCAGAATGGCGCGTACCTGTTCACGTGCGACGAACAGATTCTTGCCCTTGCTGCTGCCGACAAACCGGGTAATCAGTCTGGCGGTGCGCGAGAAAAAGAAAATGACCGGAAACAGTAGCAGCGAGCAGGCATACAGCGGGTAGATGATGCGCGGCGTCCACTCATCGGCGCGCTGTTGAAAGGCGCTTTTTGGCACGATTTCGCCGACTATCAATGTAAATGGAATCAACAACAACACTGCGATCAGATCACCCTGGCTACCCACCAACGAGATGATGATGGCGGTTGTCAAAGTGGTCATCGTTACCAGCGCAATGTTGGTGCCTACAAGAGTCGTGCATAACACGATTTCCGGTTTTTCGAGCAGGCGCAGTGCCAGCTTGGCGCCGGAGTCACCGAGTCTTGCGCGGTGACGTAACTTGGCACGATCGCAGTTGACAATAGCGATCTCCGAGCCGGAAAAGAAGCCCTGGATCAACACAAGAACGACCATACCGCTTAGCAAAATCAGTAGGCTCACGAGGGCTCTCCAGTCGTCTCCGGGTCGCGCCTGATTTCACGCTGCGCGGTCAGCCTGGCAATCCGGTGCCTATCCATTTCGATCACTTCAATTGCAATGCCATGCAGTGAAATGCGGTCACCGACTTCCGGCAAACGGTCCAGGTGCCGAAACACAACGCCGGCGATGGTCGACATTCGATTGTCGTCAATTCCGAAGCCGGTGGCCCGATTGAAATCGATCAGCAGCATGTCGCCGGACAGCTCGAATCGTTGATTGTCTTCGTTGAACTGGTAGCTGGGATGATCCGACTCGACCTGCGGTCGACCGAAAATACAGGTCAGCACGTCATTCATCGTCAGCAAGCCCTCCACGCCGCCATATTCGTTCAGGACCAGCACGGCTTGAACATCATGCGACTGAAAATAGTCGAACATTTCATCGATTTTCTTGGTTGGTGGTACGACCACGGTCTCCCGTAAGACCTGGTTCAATTCAAGATCGGATGGGTTCTTGCCATCCAGCATCAGGTTCATGATGTCTTCGGCATACAAAAAGCCGATGGCGTTGTCCCACTGACCGCGGTAGACCGGCACCCGCTTGCGTTTGTAGGCTAAAAATTGTTCGATGATCTTGCCCATCGGCAGGTCACCGTCAATCCAGTCGATGCGGGTTCGGGGCACCATGATGTCTTCGATATCGGCAATGCCGGCTTGCAGCAGATTGTGAATCAGGGCGCGCTCGGTCGCCGTCAGCTCTCCGCTCACGACCCCCTCATCCAGCAGCATGCGGAATTCATCCACTTGAAGAATGTTTTCGGCTGCTTTCTGCTCGCCTACAATCGCAGTGGTGATGCGATCGGATATAAACCGTATTGCATTGCTGAATGGTGCAATCGCGTTGACCCAGAAGTGCATCGGACGGGCCACGACGCGGGTGCTGATGCCGACCGGATCGGACACCGCAATCGTTTTTGGCGTCACCTCACCCAATAACAACAATACCGGCACCATGACGACGACGCTGATCCAGGCGGCATTCTCGGCCCCGAAAGTCATGATCATGATCGCAGTCAGGTTGGCCGTCGCAATGACATTGATCATCTGATTTCCGCACAGGATCGAGATAATCAAACGACGCGGCTGGTCCAGCAATGAATGGAGTTTCACGGCGGTCGGATTGCGCTCGCGACGGAGCTGACGCAGGTCGAAGCGGGACAGCGAAAACAATGCGGTTTCAGAGCCCGAAAAGAACGCGGATGCCGCGAACAATGCAATCAGAACCAGCACACGGAACCAGTATTCAAACGACAGGAAGACAGAAGCATCGACTGAAATCAACAGCCTTGCTTGCTCCAACAGGTCACTGAACCACGCTTCCATTCCCCGAGTGTACCGATTTCAATACCGGCGGTTGGGCCTGAACGCAGCCTGTCCGTTACACTTCTACGATGTGCGGAGCTTTTATTCTCAACGAAAACGCGGCGCTCGCGAAGCTGGTGGAATCGCTGAATATTCCTGTGCCCTCAGCGCGCGGTATTTTGCTACCAACCCAGCCAATCCACGTGGTCAGAGACGATAAACAGGGCGACCGATGTCTACTGGAAGCGCGCTGGTGGCTTTTACTCGGCAAAGACGGCAAGCCCGATCAACGTTATGCCACGTTCAACTCACGTTCGACCAAACTGCATACCAGCCCATTGACCAAGGGCCTGTACACGCACTCCAGATGCATTATCCCGGCCACGGGGTTCATCGAAGGCCAGGATGGCCACTATCACATGCTCGAGCGGCCAGACCAGGGCATTGCCTTTGGCGGACTGCTGCGCGAGATTGAAATCGACGGCAAGACCCACCGATCGGCTTCAATCATTACCTGCCCGGGGAACGCTCAGCTGGACACGATTCACCGAAAATCCATTCCGCTGCTTTTGCCCGTTGAAAACACTGAACTGATTGACGATTGGCTGAGTCCGGCGCTTACGGATACGCAACGTTTCGATCATTTGCTGGATGGTTCACTACACCACGCGCTTGATGCTTATCCGATACAGGGCGCTAGAGACTTGACGGTTTCTGGCAAATATAAGCGGCTTCAGGCAGGGGCCTGAAGCCAGACCGCATTTTTCATGCGAGCACGTTTGAATCAGAAGATTGATTTTCAGCCTAGAAAAATCTATACAAAATGCGGGCCATCAACCGGCTTCAAGGAACCCGTGCAATTCGATGCGAGCCGTTGCGTTTGACTGGAGGAAGCTTCGTAAAGTTAATTTTTCTGAGCTCTCAAGTCGGATAACTAATCCGGGTTCAAAATTAATTTGAGTTGTAGTGCCGCCAGTTGCAGAAATTGTGCCTGCGCCGAAGCCGCGAGTGTCGCCAAACTTGGACGATGCAATTAACGCGACTAAAGCATAGTCTGAATTACTAGGTGCCGCTGGAGGATCAAAAATCAGCGCTTGGATTGAAGTAACGCGCAGTACTGATCCACCGCCGGGGCGCAGTAGGTTCTGGAGTTCCGGGACGGACAATTGTTGGTCACCGACGATAACTGTAAAGACCGTTTGGTCGCTATTCGGAATTACGTCTGCAAAAAATGCTATTGGCTCTTGAGCTTGGACGCTGCCGTAGAACAGCAGCGAAATAACGAATAAGAGAGCATGAATTCGATCGTTAGCTGTCTTTGTGATTTGTTTCATATGGATTTTCCTTTTTATGGGTTTTCTGAGGTTGGTTGTTTCTGAATCGGCCTCGAACCAATAAACGGATTAACACTTTGAATGCGACATGAAATTGTCAGAGAAAAAAACTGTTTGCGCCTGGCTTTTTTTGAAGTTCGATTCTGAAATCGTGGATGGCAATCGAGGCAGAACCGTCAGCTCGCTGAGCTTGCCTCAGCAATCGAATGGTCTGGCGCAGCCAGAAAGCAGTTCGATTCTGCAAATTGCGCGCAACTATCTCTAAGGCTAATATGTTGATGGAATAAGCGGGGGTGAAAATGGTGGCCAGAGGCAGAACCGTCAGCTCGCTGAGCTTGCCTCAGCAATCGAATGGTCTGGCGCAGCCAGAAAGCAGTTCGATTCTGCAAATTGCGCGCAACTATCTCTAAAGCTAATATGTTGATGGAATAAGGGGGGGTGAAAATGGTGGCCAGGGGCAGAACCGTCAGCTCGCTGAGCTTGCCTCAGCAATCGAATGGTCTGGCGCAGC
>CAKZPB010000124.1 GCA_937138395.1 uncultured Pseudomonadota bacterium | reverse complement strand
TGCGCCGTCGGCGATTCGGGACCTGGTCGGGCAGGGTCGTAAGACCTCATTAGACTGATCATGCTTCATGTGAGCCTGAAACAGCTTTGTGAATCAGCGTTGACGCTGGAGTATCGGCTGGGGATAGTTCTGGAGTTTCGACAAAAGGCTATTTATACTCAAGTGGTAGAGGGGCCAACCTGCTTGGGTGTAAACCAGAGATGTCCAGGACCGACAAACCGCAATTGCAAGCAACAAAGAAAGCTGTCCGAATGGTGCTGGCGCTCGTGCTGTGCTTGGCCTCTGCTTGTGCTGCGGTGAACGCTCAGACGGCAGAATTTATCTGGGTGGACGGTATGGAAGGCGGGCTTCTGGCGAACCCGCCGGTGGACTTGACGCGAGTCAGCGCAATACTGCCCCAGGGTGATGTCGACGGCGGTACCCACGTAATTCCGGTTGACCACCTGTATGTTCAGTTCGATGCCACTACAGCACAGCCGGTAGTTGCCATGGGCCCGGGCGAGCTGACCATGGTGGTCGAGTCCGAAGATCTGGGTAACCCGGACTATGAACTATTCATCAGGCATTCCGAGCGCTTGGCCACGCAAATTGACCACCTGAGCAGCCTGGCGCCGGATATTCAGCTCTACATCGAGCAGCTACCGGATGCCTGGATTGATCTTGAGGACTCGAGACTGCTGGTGCTAGACGATGTCGGCTCACCACCGCCGTTGATTCTGGATGCCGGGCAGTTCCTTGGGATGAGCCGAATCAATGGCGGCACACTGGATGTTGGCGTGGTCGATATCCAATTGGACAACGGTCAGCTGGGCCGCGGCATTCGACGGATTCCCAGCGTTGCCGATATCCTCGATTTACTGGGAGTGCCCGCTGCTGCTCTCCCGTTCAATGGTCATCGTGCGTACAACGGCGGCTGTTTTGTCGATTACCTGCCGGACCGCATTCGCAATGACTGGGTCGCCAGCATACTGCGCTTTCCTGAAGGTTGTGGCTCTCTTGAACTCGACGTGGCCGGCAGTCTTCAGGGTAGTTGGTTCAATCCTGCACTCGATACTTTGCCGGAGCCGGCCCTGGATACCGAGCAAGCCGCGTTTGTGCTGATTCCGTTCAATCAGCTTCCTGAAACGGATCTACGGTTGGTCTTCGGCAGTTCGGATCCGCTGGCGCTGCTGGATCCTGGCGGGCTCAATCCAGCTTCCGAATCGGAGTTTTCAGGCATGATTGATCCCACGCCAGGTACTGCAGTGAACCCATGGCCCTCGGACGTGACGGCTGCAACGGGGACTGTTTGCTACGACATGTTTACCCCTATCGGGCCAGGCTCTTACAACCTGTTTTTCCTGCGACTGAATGCGGCCGGGGAGCTCAGCGTCCGTTGGGATCAGACGTCCCGACCGGCCCCGGCCTGCCAGACTGAACTACCGCTGTTCGACAATACCTTCGACGCCACGTTTGTGCGTTGAGCGTGCGCTGCCAGACTTCAATCCGCCCTCGCGGAACAGTCATCACGGTTCTGAACTTGAGTACTCGCAGCCCAACGATCTGGTGTCCAACACGAAGGGAGGTCTTGTTTCTTGCATTGGCTCTTGATCACTTCATCCACTGGAAGCACAGTCCTGGACACCCAGACACTCCTTGCAAAGGTGTTCTCAATTAAGCTGCAATCGTAGCGAATTGGAGAATATTTGTACTCAATGCCCAAACAACCGACCGATTTCATTCTTAGCCCATGCCGTCGCCAAGTGTTGGCATTGCTGTATCTGCGTACTGATGAGCGGTTTCACGTGCGTGAGCTGGAACGCTTGACCGGCTTGACAAATCCCCAATAAGGGTATTTAATTACCTGATATGGGTATTTCAAAGGTGCAGGATTCAGGTTCCGAGTACGGCGAGCGGGTCAGCATGGCGGACGCGTTGTTTTCCGGTACTCGACAGAAACTGCTGAGACTTTTTTTCGGTCATCCGGGCCGCGGTTATACGCTGACGGACTTGATCGAGCTGGCCAATGCCGGTCGCGGCGCTGTCCAGCGCGAGGCCGCGCGGTTGGTGGCTGCCGGGCTGGTGAAGGCAGAAGGCAGAAACCGGGGCCGGCTCTATCGCGCGAACGCCGATGCGCCGATCTTCAAGGAACTGCAGGGCATCGCCCAAAAGATTCTCGGACCGGTCGAGTCGATTCGGGCCGCGCTCGTTCCACTGGCCGACCGCATCGACTTGGCCTTGCTCTACGGTTCGGTGGCGCAACACAGTGACCGCGCCGAAAGCGATATTGATGTGTTAATCGTTTCTGACGAATTGTTGCTGGAGGACATTTTTGATTCATTGTCCGACGCCGAGCAGGCTCTGGCTCGGCCCGTGAACCCAACGCTCTATACCATCGATGAATTCAAACGCCGTCGAGCCGACGGCAGCCCGTTTTTGAAGGCGGTATTCGAGGGCGAGTACGAGATACTGATCGGGTCACTGCAGTGAGCTTGGAGAAGCTTCGCAATCTGGCGCGCGTTGGGAAGCTGCATGAGCAGCAGCCATCGCGACGAGAATTCGATGGTTTGCTGGCTTCGGGCGAGAAGCGTCT
>CAKZPB010000123.1 GCA_937138395.1 uncultured Pseudomonadota bacterium | reverse complement strand
GAGTGTGAGCCTCACCTTCCGTGCGGTCCCAAACCCATTGTCCAACTGCATTCCGATGCGCGGATTCTGATCGCCAGTCAGGCGCCCGGACGTATCGCGCACGCGTCCGGTGTTCCGTTTCAAGACCCCAGCGGTCGGCGACTGCGCGAATGGATGGGAATGGATGAATCCACGTTTTACGATGCAAGTACCGTCGCCATTCTGCCGATGGGCTTCTGTTATCCGGGCAAGGCTCGGGGCGGGGATTTGCCGCCGCGACCGGAGTGTGCGCCGCGCTGGCGGCAGCTTGCGCTTGATCAATTAAGCAACCTGCAGTTGATGCTGATTATCGGGACCTACGCCCAGCGCTGGCATCTGGGCTCAACACGAGCACTGACTGAACAGGTGCGTCGCGGTGTGCAACTGTCGGAGGAAAAAGCTGTTCATATCATGGTTTTGCCGCATCCGAGCCCGCGCAACAATCCGTGGCTGAAGTGCAATCCTTGGTTCGAAGCCGACATCCTTCCAGCGCTGAAGACCCGGGTTGTCGAGGCCCTGAGCTGACAAAGAAGCGTGACGTTCAGACGGAAATTGTTACACTTGTAACCAATGGTTCGATGCGCCGATCCGGTGCATTGAATTCCGTGTATTTTAAGGAGTTGCAATCATCATGGGACTGTTAGTTGACGGCGAATGGAAAGACCAGTGGTACGACACAGACTCGAATGACGGCAAGTTCAAGCGCTCGGAAAGTGCGTTCCGGAACTGGATTACCGCAGACGGCTCGGCGGGTCCATCGGGCGAGGCCGGATTCAAGGCCGAGTCGGGACGCTATCACCTGTATGTCGCCTACGCCTGTCCCTGGGCCCATCGCGCGCTGATCTTTCGCAGGCTGAAGGGCCTGGAGTCGATGATTTCCTTGTCGGTCGTCAACCCGCTGATGCTGGAACATGGCTGGAGCTTCGAGCCTGGCTACAAGGTCAAGCCGGACCCGATCCACAGCGCCGACTACATGCACCAGGTCTACACCGCGGCCAAATCGGATTACTCCGGTCGAGTGACCGTGCCGGTCATCTGGGACAAGCAGCAGCATACGATCGTCAACAATGAATCAGCCGAAATCATTCGCATGCTGAACAGCGCATTCGACAACATCGGTGCAGCCGAAGGTGATTTCTATCCGGATCACCTGCGCGATGACATTGACGCGATCAACGAAACGGTCTATCACAACGTCAATAACGGCGTGTACAAATCCGGCTTTGCGACCACGCAAGAAGCCTATGAAGAGGCCGTATTGCCTCTGTTTGAAACGCTGGATGAACTGGAACAGCGTCTTTCCGAACAGCGCTACTTATGCGGCAGCCAGATTACCGAAGCCGATTGGCGTTTATTTACCACGTTGATCCGATTCGACGCGGTCTACGTCGGCCACTTCAAGTGCAACCTGCGCCGGATCGAAGACTATCCCAACCTGTCCAATTACCTGCGCGAGCTGTATCAGTGGCCCGGCGTATCGGAAACCATCGATTTTCACGCCATCAAGCTGCACTACTACGGCAGCCACGACATGATCAATCCTACTCAGATCGTGCCACTCGGCCCGGCGCTGGATTTTCATCGACCACACGATCGTAAACGCTTCAATTGAGATTGCCTTGCACTGACCAGATGTAGTGCTGATACACAGCTGCATTCAAAAGTTGTTTTGTGGGTTCGAGAGTTTGCCGTCAATTTCACGGTTCCAATCCCCTTTGATCCAACGAGGTCGATATGAAAAAGATTATTGGTATCCGCAGTGCGCCTGCGCAGCACTGGGTAGGTGATGGTTTTCCGGTGCGGTCGCTGTTTTCCTATCATTCGCACGGAGATCAGATCAGTCCGTTTCTGCTGTTGGATCATGCCGGACCCAGGCACTTCGAGCCCGCCGAACAGCCACGCGGCGTTGGCGAACACCCGCATCGCGGATTCGAGACCGTGACGATTGTTTATTCAGGCGAGGTTGAACACCGCGATTCCACCGGGGCCGGCGGCCGTATCGGTCCGGGCGATGTGCAGTGGATGACGGCCGGTGCCGGCATTGTGCACGACGAGTTTCATTCCAAGGCATTTACGGCTGCAGGCGGCACCATGGAAATGGTGCAGCTGTGGGTGAATTTACCGCGCGATCAAAAGATGATTTCGCCAGGCTACCAAAGCTTGTCCGGCGCGGATATCCCGGCTGTCCGGCTGCCTGACAATGCGGGCATGGTTCGGCTGATCGCAGGCACGTTGAACGGTTACACCGGCCCGGCCCGGACGCATACGCCGATGAACGTCTGGGATGCCAAGCTGGAGCAGGGCGGCATCGCCAAGCTGAATCTGGGCCAAGGCTGGAACGCCATGCTGGCCGTGCTGCATGGATCCATAGTCGTCAATGACCAGGAAACGATTCAGGAAGGCCAGCTGGTTGTTCTCGGGCAGGACAGTAGTGACGTAGTGCTGGAAGCAAGCGACGGCGCCAGCGTGCTGGTCTTGTCCGGCGAGCCGATCGACGAGCCTGTGGTTGGTTATGGTCCGTTCGTAATGAACAGTAAGGAAGACATCCGCAGGGCGCTGGCCGATTTTTCTTCTGGACGGTTTGGGCG
>CAKZPB010000122.1 GCA_937138395.1 uncultured Pseudomonadota bacterium | reverse complement strand
TGTTACGAACCCAGTGATAGATCGTGACCGGATTATTGTCCAGTTCGGCGGCTTTGGCTTGAATCGCGTCGGTCAGGACGATTTCATCGCTGGTGGATAGCCACTGCGGATCGTCGAAGGCGTTAGGATCGCTGCCGCGCGGAGTTGGGTCGGCAGACGGCATAGAGGACGGCTTGTTCTCGTCACCCGCTTCTGTGGGGCTGGATGGAGTGGCCGCGGTGGTATCCGGATCAGCCTCGGGATCGACGACCGGCTCACCCTTCATTACGGCTACTACGTCGGGAAAATCAGACGCATAGGCTTCGGCTTGCAGCCTGGGCCGGTGATCGGGTAGCGGCTGCAGGTTCAGAAACGGCAGGTTGTTGGGATCGAACGGGGCCTGCGGCCGGCCGGACGGGTTGGCGTCAAGAAACGCAATCAAATCATCCAGTGCCTGGATTTCATCGGCCCCTCGTGCGCCCTGAAGCTCGGCCAGGAGTTGCTCCAGCTCACCATACTTCTGCTCGTAGTGCGAAGCCGTTTCCTGCTCGCGTTCCAGAATCAGCGCATCCAGCTCACGCTCCTCCAGGGCGCGCCTGGACTGGCGCAGGCTATCGCGCACTTGACGATCCAGTACGCTCAGGTCAGAGCGCAATCGGGCCAGTTGCGCACGCCCGCGCTCGGCCTCGTGCATTTTTGTAATGCCATTCGGATCGAGTGCCTTGCGCCAGTGCTTGATGCGCTCGGTCAACTCGACCATATGATCGCTGAATTGCGCTTCAGCCGTGGCCGGAGGCAGCGCAGGCGGCCGATCCAGCTCGGCATGCACGGCCTCGGCCGTCGGGGCCAGAATCAGCATCGTGAACGTGATCGTGACCAGCCAGGCGATGGATTGCAGCCATCGGCCACCATGGCGAATTGCGCTGATGGTCGAAAGCGCTTGAGTGGAGTTGCGGGAACCCGTTACATCAGTCAACCCGCGCTGCATATCAGAAACCGATTGATTGTTCATTTCTGTCCCCTGCTCCGATCATCCACGCCTGTTGAAGTTATAAACACTTGACGTTGCGAATACAAGCCCAGAACAAGCACAGCCAACATCAGCATCAGCACGGCCCATCGACTCATCGCTGGCACCATCAACGGTTCGGGCAATGCCCGGTCATCGTCGAGGTTGGTCGCGATAAACGTCTGATCTGGCAGTGACGCAAACTCCGGATCGTCGCTGGCTATCACTGCAATGACAATATCAACCGACTGGGGGCCATCGAGAATGGCGTCGTCGATTCCTAGCAGTTCGACTTCCTGCGGTCCGGTATCGGTCAATAGCAGTTGCGTCGGTTGGGTGATGATTTCCTCGCTGTCGGCGCTAGTGATCGACACGGTGACCGGCGCACTTGGAACCCGGCTCAGCGCCAACGACAAGGCGCCGCTGTCGCCGCTCTCTGAGGTGATCAGGTCGACCGGTGTGACCTGCAGTGCAGCCGCTACCGGTACTTCGTCATCGAGGTTGGTCGCAACGAAGCTCTGGTCAGGCAAGGTTGCAAAATCCGAATCGTCACTGGCCGAAACCGCGATGACGATATCAACCGACTGGGGGCCGTCGACAACAACATCGTCCACGCCGATCAACTGGACCTGCTGGGCATCGCCGCGGCCGGGCTCGAACACCAGCTGGCCTGGTTGCACATTGATTTCGCCCGTATCCAGGCTGGTAATGGACAGCGTGACCGGGGCCGTTGGTGCGCGGCTGAGTGCGATATTGATTGCACCCGAGTCGCCATCTTCGGATGTGACCAGATCGATCGGCTCGACCAGCACCTCAGCCGGCACCGCGACTTCATCATCCCGATTCAGAGCCACAACATCACGTGGATTCAATCCGTTGAAGCGTAAATCGGCACTGACTGCAGGGAGCACGCTGATCAGGCCACTGATCGGGCCGTCCAGTTCGTCATCGTCGACACCGGAGACCACCACTTCGCGCGGGTTGATCCAATCAGCCGCTGTAAACATGACCTGGGTAGTGTCGAGACTCCACTCGGTGCTATCACTGACGGCAAGGTCAATTACAACATCTGCCGTCGGCGCGTGGTTGATCGAGAGCTGGATGGTTGCAGCCAAGCCCGTTTCATCGGTTTCGATGACGCCCTCTGGCAATACTGTGATCTCAACAGTTTCATCGTCGAGATTGGTCACGCTGACGTCCGCTGGGTCGATGCCATCGAAGGACGGATCGGCGCTGCTCGCGGCACCGACTTCGACCAGGCCGATGATGTTGCCATCGGCCTCGGCATCATCAACGCCGGTCACGGTAACCATCAACGGCGCAGTGCCGTTGGTCGGCATGAACTCCAGTGCGGCAGTCGAGACGCTGAACTCGCCCACATCCAGGCTGGTAATCGGCACAATCACCGGTTCGGACGGAGCCAGGCTCAACGCGACTTCGAAGGTGGCCGACGTGCCGCTTTCCTCGACAATCAAACCCCCGGTGGGAGAAACGAGAATCTGCGCGCCGTCATCATCATTGTTGATCAGCGTAACGTCGTCAGGATCCAAACCGCCATATCGAGCGTCATTGCTTTGGGCGACACCCAGTTCCAGGATTACGGTTTGCGTGCCATCGACCAGGTCATCATCGACTGGTGTCACGTTGATTGTCTGTCCTTGATCCCAGTTATCCGTATCGAGCACGATTTCCAGCGCTGGTACCTGCCACTCGCTGGCATCGACAAAGCCAACCGGGATGGTGACCGCATCGGTCGGCTCAGCGGCAAGGCTGACGACGAAACTGGACGCTGGACCATTCTCGCTGGTTGTAACCTGGGTGGGTTCAACCCGAATGCTGACCACTTCGTTATCGTCGTTGCGCAGTTCGACATCGGTCGGGTCGATACCGTCAAATGCGGGATCGCCACTCTGGACTGGATCAATGATCAGCGTGCCCGTTTGTATATCATCGAACTCGTCATCGTCAAGCCCGGTAATCAGCACGCTTTGTGCGGTCTGCCAGTTCTGATCGTCAAATACGACCTGCAGCGGCTCGACCAACCATTCGCTATTGTCGGGGTTGGTCCAGTTGATCGCGACCGGAGCAGCAGGTTCTGCGTTGATACTGATGGCGATGCTGGCCGAGCCCCCATCTTCTGATGTCGTGATCGACAGCGGAGTCACCAGAATGGAAGCGCCGTCGTCATCCAGGTTGGTCGCTTCGATATCCTCTGCGTCCAGACCAGCATAGTTACCATCAGCACTTTGCGCCGGCAGCAGTCGTATCTGGCCGTTCTGATTACCGTCGACAAGATCGTCGTCCAGCCCGGTGACTACAATGGTCCGCGGGATATCCCAGGTCGCTGGCGTAAATGTGATTGAATTTGTCGACAGGCTCCACTCGGTGGCATCCGACACTTCAAGCGGAATGACGACATTTGCGCTTGGGGCGCTGAGCAACGCGACACTGAAACTGGTCGTTTGACCGTTCTCACTGGTTTCAATCGGCCCATCGGATTCAACCGAAATACCGGCAGGGGGCGGCGCTTCAACCACGAAGGCATCGGCGCCCAGACCGATCCAGTCGAGTCCGTCGGCCAGTTCGAGCAAGCACAGGTATTCACCGGGCAGATAGCCGGCAGTACTCGGTTCAGCCACGCTCAGGTAGCTGTCGCTGGTCAGCAAATCGGTCGTTTCCTCGAATTCAAACAGGGTTTGGGAATCTGACGAAACTACGCGCTGACGCACCGTGGCATCCAGGATATCGCTATTGCCCAGGTTTTCGATTCTGAACAGACAGGTCTGGGTTTGACCCTGGATCAGGCGTGGCAGAACGGCATCGACCGAGCCTTCGAGATCGGCAGCCGTCACCA
>CAKZPB010000121.1 GCA_937138395.1 uncultured Pseudomonadota bacterium | reverse complement strand
GGAAGTCTCAGAAGGGAATTTTGGTGGGCGATACTAGATTCGAACTAGTGACCTCTGCCATGTCAAGGCAGCGCTCTAACCAACTGAGCTAATCGCCCAAAATCCGACCACACAAAATACCAGAAACCCTCCTGAAACACAATCGGTTCCGGCAGTTTTATTCAGAAACTGGTCGAACTCAACGCGTTCAGCCAACGTCGGATTTTTACACTGTTTTGATAGCAGTGAATTCGAATTCGCGAGATATAATCAGCTGATCATGTCCGCCGCTGCACCCGCAATTACACCCGAGACACAAGCTCAGCAAGCGTCCGATTTGGTGCCCGCCAGCTTTGTCCATTTACGAGTGCACTCCCAGTTCAGCCTGGAAGACGGCATTGCGAAACCCGAAGCATTGGTCGATCAGGCTCGTAAGCTCGGCATGCCGGCCATCGCCATTACCGATTGGCACAATCTGTTTGGTCTGGTCAAGTTTTACCAGGCCGCGCAGAAAGCAGGCATCAAACCGCTGGTCGGTGCGGACGTGCGGTTGGCTGATCCGAAGAACCCGGACCAGGCGAGTACCGCCACGCTGCTGGTTCAGCATCGGACTGGCTATCTGAATCTGTGCAGGCTGTTGTCACGCAGCTTCATTGAAGGTCGGCATCGGGGCCAGCCGCGAATTCAAAAAAACTGGCTGACTACAACCGACAATGAAGGACTGATTGTACTGCTGGGCTGGTCCAGCGACGTCGGCCAGGCCT
Source organism: uncultured Pseudomonadota bacterium (assembly GCA_937138395.1). Classification (GTDB taxonomy): domain Bacteria; phylum Pseudomonadota; class Gammaproteobacteria; order Xanthomonadales; family Wenzhouxiangellaceae. The sequence goes on along the minus strand of CAKZPB010000121.1, from coordinate 6,201 downwards.
TGCGGGATGGCTATGCCGAAGAAGCCGGGCAGCGCCTGCACCAGTGGCAAAGCCTGTTTGGTGATCGCCTGTACATCGAGCTGGAGCGAACGGGCCGTGCTCAAGAGCGCGAAGCCGAGCCTGGCCTGCTGAGACTGGCCGCGGCCATGCAGGTGCCGGTCGTCGCCAGCAACGACGTGCGCTTTCCTTCTTCGGACCAATTCCTGGCGCATGAAGCCCGCGTGTGCATCCACCAGGGCTGGTTGCTGGACAGCGATCGCCGGCAGCATGATTTTGTCGACCAGCAGTATCTGAAATCATCAGAAGAAATGGCGGAGCTGTTTTCCGACCTTCCCGCAGCACTGGAAAACACGGTCGAGCTGGCCAAACGGTTGAATCTGAAGCTCGACCTGGGTGACTACGCCCTGCCTGATTTTCCGGTACCCGAGGGCGAAACCGCCGACCAATTCCTCGAAAGAAAGACTGCAGAAGGCCTGGAAACCAAGCTCGAGCGCTACGGACTGGCACCCGGATACACCCTTCAAGATTATCGAAACAGGGTTAATAAAGAGCTGGAAGTCATTGTAAAAATGGGGTTTTCCGGCTACTTCCTGATTGTTGCTGATTTTATCGCATGGGCCAGGAACAACGAGGTGCCGGTCGGTCCCGGGCGGGGTTCCGGCGCGGGCTCGCTGGTGGCCTGGTCGATAGGCATCACCGACCCGGATCCGCTCCGCTATGACCTGCTGTTCGAGCGTTTCCTGAATCCTGAGCGAGTCTCGATGCCGGATTTCGATATTGACTTCTGCATCGCTGGGCGTGACCGGGTCATCGATTATGTTGCTGATTATTATGGGCGGGATCGTGTCAGCCAGATCATCACCTACGGCACGCTGGCGGCCAAGGCTGCGGTGCGCGATTGTGGCCGCGTGCTGGGCTTCAGCTATGGCTTTGTCGATTCGATCGCCAAGCTGATTCCGCTGCAGCTCAATATCACCATCAAGGAAGCGCTGAAAAACGAGCCGGAATTACAGAAGCGCTACGATCGTGAAGACGACACCCGCAGCATTCTCGACCTCGCGCTGCAGCTCGAAGGCGTGGCGCGAAATGCCGGCAAGCACGCCGGCGGTGTGGTGATCGCGCCGGGCCCGCTGACCGACTTTACGCCGCTGTATACCGACCCTCGTTCGGGTTCCGTGGTCACGCAGTTCGACAAGAATGACGTCGAGGAAATCGGCCTGGTCAAGTTCGACTTCCTCGGCCTGCGCAATCTGACCATCATTGACTGGGCCTTGCGTTCCGTGAACGCAAGGCGCACGGCAGAGGGTGAGTCGGACATCGTGCTGGATGAGCTGCCGCTGGACGACGCAAACAGCTACACGCTGCTGCAGAAAGCCCATACCACGGCCGTTTTCCAGCTCGAGTCGGCCGGCATGAAGGACTTGCTGCGCAAACTGGTACCCGACAGCTTCGACGATATCGTCGCGGCCGTTGCGCTGTTTCGGCCGGGCCCACTGGGCGCCGGCATGGTTGATGACTATGTCGAGCGCAAGCACGGTCGCGCACAGGTCAACTACCCGCACCCCTTGACCGAGCCCATTCTGAAGCCCACCTATGGCGTCATCCTGTATCAGGAACAGGTCATGCAGATCGCACAGGCCGTGGCCGGATATACGCTGGGTGCAGCCGATATCCTGCGCAAGGCGATGGGCAAGAAGAAACCGGAGCTGATGGCCAAGCAGCGCGCCATATTCAGTGAGGGCGCACAACAAAACGGCATGAGCAAGCACGATGCCGAACGGCTGTTTGACCTGATCGAAACGTTTGCAGGCTATGGTTTCAATAAATCACACTCAGTGGCTTACGCGCTGGTTGCGTATCAAACCGCCTGGCTCAAAGCCCACTACCCGGCCGAATTCATGGCCGCGGTTCTGTCAGCCGACCTCGACCACACCGACAAGATTGGCAATCTGATCGAAGACTGTCGCGCAATGAAGCTGGAACTGCTGCCGCCGGATATCAATCGCTCCCGCTTTCGCTTTGAAGTCGAAGATCAGGCCATCCGCTACGGCCTGGGCGCAATCAAAGGCATGGGCGAATCGGTCGTCGAGCACATCGTGGCGCTGCGCGATCAATCCGGCCCATTTACCAGCCTCGGTCAGATGTTACGTAGCCTGGAACTGGCCAAAGTCACGCGCAAGCAAATCGACACCCTGATTCGTGCCGGCGCCATGAATTCCATATCCGAAAATCAGTCAGCGCTGATTCAGGCGCTGCCTGATGCCTGGTCCAGCGCCGAGCGCCACCAGCAGGATGCAGAAGCCGGCCAGGGCAGTCTTTTTGGTGGCAGTGCACCTGCCGACACCCATGAAGTGGATCAATTGCCCGACGTGCCGCCCTGGACCGCACGGCAACGTCTGCGTGCTGAATACAAGGCCCTGGGCCTGTATCTGACCGGTCATCCAATGGACGACCTGAACGAAGAATTGGCAGGCTTTGTCAGCACGCGCCTGGGCGAGCTCCCCAAGCGGTTCCAATCAGGACGTCAACAGCAAAGCGAGGCATCCGGCGAACGCCGTAAGCGCGGCAGCGGACTGCCGATGACGCTGGCCGGCCTGATTCGCGCCATCCGTCGTCGCCCGGGCCAGGGTGCGTTTGTGGCCATCGACGACGGCAGCGGGCGTCTAGAAGTGGCCGTCTTCGACCGGGTCATGAACGACTGCGCTGAACTGCTGACGAACGACGAGATCATTGTCGTCAGCGGCAAAGTGGATATCGATGATTTCAACGGCGGTTATCGCATGGTTGCCGAGCAAATCATCAGCCTGGATCAGGCCCGAGCGCGCTTTGCCCGGCACCTGCAAATCAAGCTGAAAGCGAGCGAATCACACCGCGAAATCGAGCAGGATCTGGCCGCCGCTCTGCGGCCGTATCGTCACGGCAATATCCCGGTGCTGCTTGATTTCCAGAACCAGACGGCATCGGCCCGTCTGAAGCTGGGTGCGGATTGGCAAGTACAGCCCTGTGCTGAACTACTCGTTGCCATGCAGGGATTGAACTGCGTGGACACCGTGCAGCTTGTCTACGGCTGAAAGCGAATCACGCGCACGCCGGTCCTGTTGGAGCGCACATTGATGCTGATCAAGTATCGTGATTCCGTAATCTTCCCTTATCAACTAAAAGTACATAGGCCTTCCCATGATCTATGACAATATTCTCCAAACCATCGGCCGCACCCCCGTCGTGCGGATCAACCGCCTGGCACCTGAGCACGTCGACCTGTTCGTCAAGGTCGAATTCTTCAACCCGATGGCCTCGGTCAAGGATCGTCTGGCCATCGGCATCATCGAAGATGCCGAGCGCCGCGGCGAGCTCAAGCCCGGTCAAACCGTGGTTGAAGCCACGTCCGGCAATACCGGCATCGCCCTGGCCATGGTGTGTGCGGCCAAGGGCTACCCGTTTGTCGCGCTGATGGTCGAGACCTTCTCCGTCGAGCGCCGCAAGCTGATGCGCGCACTGGGCGCCAAAGTCATCCTGACCCCGGCGGCTGAACGCGGCACCGGCATGGTCCGGCGTGCGGCTGAACTTGCCGAGCGCAATGGCTGGTTCCTGGCGCGTCAATTCGAGAACGACGCCAACCCCGAATATCACCGCAATACGACCGGGCCGGAAATCCTGCGCGACTTTGCCGGGCATCGTCTGGACTATTTCGTTACTGGCTGGGGTACCGGCGGCACCATGACCGGTGCCGGCGAGATGCTGAAAACAGCCCGGCCCAATCTGAAGGTCATTGCGACCGAGCCGGAGGGTGCGCAATTGATGGCCGGCAAGGAATGGACGCCGCACAAGATCCAGGGCTGGACGCCGGATTTTCTGCCGAAGACGCTGAATACCGACATTGCCGATCAAGTGATTCCGGTCACGGACGAAGAATCGCGCGACACGGCCGTAGCGCTGGCGCACAAGGAAGGCATCTTTACGGGTGTATCCGGCGGGGGCACCGTGGCTGCGGCACTGAAATGCGCCGAACAGGCGCCGGAGGGTTCATCCATCCTGGCCATGCTGCCGGATACCGGCGAGCGCTATCTGTCGACCTACCTGTTCGAGAACATCAACGAGGGCAGCGACGAAGACTGGTTGATCGAGCAAGGCTACGCCGACGAGCCAGGCGAACCGGACTAGCCGGCGCTTCGTTCCGGCCGCGGCGCAATGCTTGCATACAGCCAACCGGCCAACGCGCCGGCTACGCTCAGCGCCAACACACCCGCCCCGGTGCGGGTCGCCGCAATACCGGTAATCGGCAAAACGCCTTTCATGATCACCAGCAGCGCCCAGATCGAAAGGCCGCCGGCCAGCACAAACAGCGGCGTGCGCCATTCCGGCCAGATTCGATTCAGAGAACCGGCCACCAGCCAGGCAATGAGAAATGTAATGGCAATGAGGATGGCGTAAATCGGCGCGAAGTTCTGCCAGTCATGCCAGATGGCCTCCAGCCGCTGCATCAGCGAAATGGGGACGTCCAGTGCAACCAGGTTGGCCAGGTTGAATTGGGTTTGCAGCGCGCTGCCCAGCAATACAGCCGTTACAACCGCGAGTGACCATGCCAGTAGTACACTGATCCATCTCATATTCGTTTTCCGCTAAAGCTTGTTGATGATTGCCCAAATCGCTGATAGATCATGACGTCCATTCGCGTAATAAAGGAGTACAGAATGCACTGCGCCCCATCCATTTCTGATCGACCCCGCCTCGCATCTTCTTTCATATTATCGCTGGTAGCAGGCCTGCTCTCGATTTCGGCCTGGGCTCAAGCGGAGTCGGACCAGCGTGATGCTGACGAGCTGGATTCAGGCGTAGCGTACAACATTGAAGTCATTGCCGACGATCTGGACTATCCATGGAGCCTGGGCTTCTTGCCGAACGGCGATCTGCTGGTCACCGAGCGGACTGGCCAACTACGGCTGATCCGGGATGGCCAACTGCTGGCCGAGCCCGTTGCCGGTGTACCCGACGTCTTCGCCAGCAGCCAGGGCGGACTGATGGGGCTGCTGATCGACCCGGAGTTTGAACAGAATCAAACCATTTATCTGTCACTGGCGCATGGCACTGCCGAGGCCAACGCGACCCGCGTGGTGCGCGCCCGCCTGAACGAACGCGCCCTGAGCGATGTCGAGATACTGTTTACCGCCGAGCCGACCAAGGATACCCCGGTCCACTACGGCGGGCGCATGACCTGGCTGGGCGACGGCACCATGGTTATTGGCCTGGGCGATGGCTTCGACTACCGCGAGCAAGCCCAGCGCCTGGACACCCATTTCGGCAGCATCGTGCGCATCAATCCAGACGGCAGCATTCCACCCGATAACCCTTTCATCGGCCAGGCCGACGCGCTGCCGGAAATCCACAGCTATGGGCACCGCAATATCCAGGGCCTGGTCTTTGACGCCGAGACCGGCACCTTGTGGCAGCACGAACACGGCCCGCGCGGCGGCGATGAACTCAACCGGATCGAACCCGCTCAGAATTACGGCTGGCCGGTCGCAACCCACGGCATCGACTACTCCGGTGCACTGATCTCGCCATACGAGTCGCGTCCCGACATGGTCGACCCGTTGTGGGTCTGGACGCCGTCAATCGCACCGTCCGGCATGACGCTCTATCGCGGTGGGGAATTTCCGGAATGGAACGGTGACCTGCTGGTTACCGCGCTGGTCTCGCGCAACGTGCGCAGAATGGATCTGGAAGACGGCGAAGTTGTGCGCGAGGACACGCTGTTTGATGACATCGGACAGCGCCTGCGGGATATTCGCACGGCTCCGGACGGGTCGATTTACCTGCTGACTGATAGCAGTGAAGGTCAGCTGCTGCGAGTCACTGCTAGCCGCTAGACTTATGCGCAGGAGTCACCGATGGATTTATTCAGGCGGCTAACCAAGCAGCCCATGATCAATACCAAGCACATTGTCCGCATCTGCAATTGAGCAGGAAAGAAGGCCAAAGCCTCGAAATAGCGGAAACCGCGTCATGACTGCCATCGTCGAAACAGTGTCGTCACAGTCCTCTGAATTGGCCACGAAAACACAACAAAACCCGGGTAACGGGTTGACTCAAGGGCGAATTGCCGAGATAATTACCAGCTTGCAATTCCCCGGTAGCTCAGTTGGTTAGAGCGGGTGACTGTTAATCACTAGGTCGTTGGTTCGAATCCATCCCGGGGAGCCA
>CAKZPB010000120.1 GCA_937138395.1 uncultured Pseudomonadota bacterium | reverse complement strand
GTCTTGTCGATAATGCTGAATTCATTATCGACGCGCCGGGCTGGCGGTGGTGGCGTGTAGTTGGGATCATCGACAACCACGCGCTGCGGCCCGAGGATGCCCATATGCAGCCAGATCGACGATGAACCCGGGCCGCCGTTGAAGGCAAACATCAAGGGCCGCTCACCCGGTTCAAAGTCGCCATCACGCACATAGGCCGTATAGCCGAACCGCGCCACGGGCTCGTCATCCTTTTCCTGAATCAACCAGCCGGTCGTTGCGGTGTAGCGCACGACCTCGCTATCGATGCGAACCTGGTGTTGGGTGACGGACTGGCGGGCCTGTTCCTGTTCTGCATGTGCTGTTTCGGAGGCTTGGTCCTCTGCATAGGCGACTGAGAAAGAAAGCGCGAGCAAAGACAGGTTCAGTGCACGAACAATCGTATTCATAGATTTTCCAGAATTGAGGGTGATCGTCCAGCGCCATGGCTGGACGGTAGTAGGGCTATCCTTGAATCGCGTCGGCAGCCGGCACATAGTCATAGCCAAGATCGTGCGCTACAGCTTCATAGGTGACCTGGCCGCGGTGTACATTCAGGCCATGTAGCAGGTGCTCATCGCTGAGCATGGCGCTGGCGGGTCCCTGGTTGGCCAGCTTGATGGCATAGGCCAGCGTGGCATTGGTTAACGCAAAGGTCGAGGTTCTCGCGACGGCACCGGGCATGTTGGCAACGCAGTAATGAATGATGCCGTCGACTTCATAGGTCGGATTTTGATGCGTGGTGGCCTTGCTGGTTTCAAAGCAGCCGCCCTGGTCGATGGCAACGTCCACCACGACGGAGCCTGGATCCATCAGCTTGAGCTGCTCGCGACTGACCAGCTTTGGCGCCGCTGCGCCCGGAATCAGCACGGCACCAATGACCAGGTCGGATCGAATCAGATACTGGTCGATGGCTTCTTCAGTGGAATAGATCGTGTTCAGATGATCGCCGAATAATTCATCGATGTATTTCAGTCGCGCCAGTGAGCGGTCCAGAATAGTGACATCGGCACCCATGCCAATGGCCATGCGCGCGGCATTCAAACCGACTACGCCACCACCGATCACGACGACTTGCGCCGGGCGAACGCCGGGTACGCCACCGAGCAATACACCCGAGCCGCCCTGAGCGCGCTCCAGTGCATGGGCGCCGGCCTGAATCGACATGCGTCCGGCCACCTCGCTCATCGGTGTCAACAGCGGCAGGGCGCCATGACGGTCGGTTACCGTTTCATAAGCGATTGCCGTACAGCCGGACTCGACCAGCAGCCGGGTCTGCTCCGGGTCCGGTGCCAGGTGCAGGTAGGTGTACAGGATCTGCCCTTCGTTCAACATCTTGCATTCGTTTGGCTGGGGCTCCTTGACCTTGATGATCATTTCGGCCCGCTTGAAAATCTCTTCTGGCGTGGGAACAATCTCGGCGCCGGCCCGCTCGAACAGCTCATCGGTCAGGCCGATCAGCTTTCCGCCATCGCGTTCGACCATGACCTGGTGTCCGTGACTGACCAGCTCTCGAACGCCGGCCGGCGTCAGGCCGATCCGGTATTCATGATTCTTGATTTCCTTGGGTACGCCAATCTGCATAGGGTGTCTCGCTGCAATTTTCGGTCGCCTGGCCGCCTGGACAACAGGCGCGAGGTCGCTTGAATAACATGTCAGGATTCCTGACGCCTATTCTAATTGGGTTTGTCGAGTGAAGACAGGGATGTTGTGCACTCGCGTCTCAATGAAGTATTTACGAATCATTCTCATTCGTGATATCATTCGTTTTTAATAGCTCGTTTTGAATAGACGTCTTTGCAGTATCGCCAAGCCACCGGATTGTTCCGTCAGCCAGGCCCCTGAAGGATTTATCAATTACCCATCAGAGGAATGGTTTATCTCATGAAGTCCAGAACATTTGTAATCTCGCTGCTGTTACTACTTCCGGCCATGATTTTTGCTCAAAGCCAGGCGGTTGATGCCGACGCGAGTACTCCGGATGAGGTGGTAGAAGCGGCTGAGCTGGAACGCATTGTCGTGGTTGCAACGCGCACCGAACGCCCCCAATTCAGCACGCCGGCAGCAACCTCGGTGATTACCCGCGAGCAGATCGAAAACAACCAGCCCTATGCGTTCCAGGACCTGCTGGAAACCGAAACCTCGGTGAATGTCCAGGGTGGGCCGCGCCGCATTGCTGAGGAGCCGGCCATTCGTGGTTTTGCCGATGAGCAGGTCGTCATCCGCCAGGACGGTACGCGCCAGAACTTCAATCGCGCGCACGGCGGCCGGTTCTTTACCGATCCGGACTTGATCCGTTCGGTCGAAATCGTGCGAGGTGCCAGCTCGGCCATCTATGGCAGCGGTGCACTCGGCGGCGTGATCGCGCTGGAAAGCCTGAATGGACGCGACCTGACCGGCGGCATGGACGGCTTCGGCGGGCGCGTGCGCGGTGCCTACATGGATAACGGCGATGAATTTTCACTGTTCAGCACGCTGTACGGCCAATCCGGCGCATTGGATTTCATCGGCAGCTACGTGCGCCGCGATGTTGGTGAGGATCTCCAGGATGGTGAAGGCATCGACATCTTCTCGACCCAGGACACGATCAACTCCGGACAGCTCATCGTCGGCTTCGAACCCAGCGCCTATCAGCGCCTTGAATTTGGCGTCGACGTGTTTGAAAACCAGGGCAACAATCCGACCAACGCCAATCAGGTCGCGACCCCGTCCAACCTGGTGGATCGCACCACGGACCGCAACAATTACCGTGTGCGCTATCAGTACGACAACCCGGCCAACAAGCTGCTGAACCTGAGTGCCGTGGTTTACCGAAACGACGTTCAGACCGACGAATTCCGCTTTATCGATGACCGGGTTGATATCACCGAATTCGAAACCACCGGCCTGGAAGTGTTCAATACCTCGCGTTTTGATATCGGGCAGTCCAATGATCTGGCGCTGACCTACGGCATCGAGACCTACAAGGATCAGCAAAGCGGCCAGCGCGATGACGGGCCACGCCCTCAGTTCCCGGATGCCGAAGTCACCTACCAGGCGGCGTTTGTGCAGGCCGAGATTCCGTTCGGGTCCATGTTCACGCTCATACCCGGACTGCGCTACGACAACTTCGAGTACGAAGCCAACGGTTTTGATGATCGTGATGACGACCAGGTGTCCCCCAAGATCGCGCTCGGATTCGAGCCAAACGACCACTGGTATTTGTGGGCCGATTACTCCAAAGCCTTCCGAGCGCCCAGCCTGACCGAACTGTTTGTCGATGGCGTGCACTTTGTCGTGCCGCTGGCGCCGGGCGAAATCGTCATCAACGAGTTTGTGCCATCGCCGGACCTGGCAGCTGAAGAGGTCCAGCAAGTCCAGCTGGGTGCCCGTTTCCGCCAGGACGACCTGTTTGACACCGATCTCGATTTCAGCCTGGACCTGGTCTATTTCGATAGCGAGATCGACAACTTCGTCGATCAGCGCGTGATCTTTATTTCCGGTTCGCCGACCTTTGACCCGTTTACGCAAACGCTGGTCTTTCCGGGCCAGACCGTCAACGCCAACGCGGATGCGGAAATCAGCGGCTACGAGCTGGACGCACGCCTGGACGGACGCAATGGCTATGTCCGCCTCAGCTACACGACGCTGGACGCGAACCGGACCGACAGCGATGAGCCTTTAGCCAGCGTGCAGCCGGCCCAGGCAGCGCTCGGCGCCGGCTTGTATGCCTTTGAGAATCAGGTCACGCTGGGTGCGCAGCTGATTGCTGCCAAGGAAAAAGACGATGTGCCCGAAGGCGTGTTACCGACCGCAGGTTGGGGCAAGACCGACGTGTTCGTGCGGTATCAGCCGAACAACGGACCGCTGAATGGGTTTGATTTTCGACTGACTATCGACAACCTGTTCGATAAGGACTACCGCGTGCATCCGAACGGTATTGATCAGCCGGGTCGCAGCGTCCGGTTTTCGGTTGGCTATGAGTTTGGTCCTTGGTAAGCCCAGAAATGAACGCACCCAGCGGCAAGCAGATTAAGGCATCGGCCGACGGGCAAGCAGCGTCGGCCTCGATGCCACCGGTTGTCTCCAGCGGTCAGCTGCTGGGCGAACAGGGTGAGCTATTGATTCGCCATGATGATCAGACCTATCAGCTTCGCCGGACCCGGGCCGATAAGTTGATTCTGACCAAAGTTCGGGCATCGACACCCTAATAATGAAGACTGGATATTCAGACTGGACAATTTTAAACAATCCACTTTTTAGTAAACCAACAGGAAACCATCTCTTAGGAGTATCGCAATGAAAACCTCACTGCCCATCATTCTGATCGCCACGCTGCTCGCGGGGTGCGCCACCCCATCCACCCCGGATCGGATGGGGACTCAGTCGCCAGTGTCAGTCGTCGATGCTGAAGTCCGCTCGGCTAAGCTGATTGAAAAGGATCGTGAAGCCATTCGCGCCATGGCCGGTGAGTACGTGGTGACCTTTGCATTTGATGAAACCGTGCCGCTGATCGAAGGCTACGAGAAGAAAGAGCCCAAGCGCAGCGGGGCCAGTGAAGTCGTCATACTGATCGAAGACTCGCCGAACAAGATCAGTCTTCAACATGTACTGATCGTCGGCGCCGGCCAGGTCATCAAACACTGGCGGCAGGACTGGGTCTACGAAGCTGATCACCGGCTCGATTTCGTCGATGACCAGACCTGGCAGACGGTGGCATTGAGCGAAGCACAAACGGCCGGGAAATGGACCCAGTGCGTGTATGGCGTGTACGACAACCCACGCTATTGCGGCACCGGTGCCTGGACCCATCGCTACGGCAACCCGACCTGGACATCGGATCGCAACTGGCGCGTACTGCCGCGCCGTGAGTTCACCACGCGCGACGACTACAACGCCATGAACGTCGAAAACCGCCATACCATCACGCCGGCGGGCTGGACCCATGAGCAGGACAACACCAAGGTTCGTCGTACTGATGCCGGCAATGAGGTGCTGGTGCGTGAGTTCGGCTTCAACGAATATCGCCACATGGAAGGCTTTGACTTCCAGCCGGCCTACGACTACTGGGAAGCTACAAAAAAATTCTGGGCCAAGGTCCGCACTCAGTTCGATGAAATGATTGAAGCAGGCGGTGTAACCATCAGGATCCCGCTGGAAAACATGGAGGCCATCGACGCCATGTTTGCGCTGGCCGAACAGGCCGAAGTCGGTGATATGCCGGAGTTAAGCGAAATCAACCAGGTCATGAGTCAGTACCTTGCGCCGACCCAGGCCGACGTGCAGCTAGCCCAGGCGCAAT
>CAKZPB010000119.1 GCA_937138395.1 uncultured Pseudomonadota bacterium | reverse complement strand
TCAATATTGCCAACGCTTATACTTCTGTCAAGAGGGATAAAACGAATGTCTATGACAACCTTTTCTGCTGACTGGTCAGACGATCTGTTTCGCCTTGCGCTGGAGGCAGCGCCAAGCGGTCAGATTGTTGCTGATGGTGACGGCCGCATCATTCTGGTCAACGCGGAAATTGAGCGTATCTTCGGCTATTCGCGGGATGAGCTCATCGGTCAGGCCATCGAAGTGCTTATACCCGAGCGATATGCATCGTCGCATCCGGGCAAGCGCGCAGGCTATCTGGAGAATCCGTCGGCACGCGTGATGGGTGCCGGCCGGGATCTGTATGGTGTGCGCAAAGACGGCAGTGAAGTACCCGTTGAAGTTGGCCTGAATCCGCTGCAGAGCAGTGACCTCACTTTTATTCTTGCCGCTGTAGTCGATATCAGCGCCCGAAAACAGTCCGAAGAGGAACATCGACGACTGCAGGACCAGATGCAGCATGCCCAGAAAATGGAAAGCCTGGGCGTGCTTGCGGGTGGCATTGCCCACGAGTTCAACAATGTTCTGACGGCAATTCTGGGTAATGCCGAGCTTGCTGCCGATGATATCGAGCCGGATTCTCCCGCCCAGCCTGCGCTGTCCGACATTATGCTGGCCACGCAGCGTGCGGCAGAACTGTGCAAACAAATGCTGGCTTACTCAGGCCACAGTCAGTTCATGATCTCAGCCCTGGATGTAAGCAATCTGGTCAAGGACATGTCTGATTTGATCAACATTTCGGTCACAAAGAAGATTGTGGTTCATTATGAGCTGCAGACGGATTTGCCTGCGGTTGCGGCAGACCCGACTCAACTGCGTCAGGTGATCATGAATCTGATGACCAATGCATCGGAGGCCATTGGCGAGCAAAACGGCACGATTTCGATTTCAACCAAGCAGGTGCACTGCGACGATGAATATATTGCACGCTATTTTCCAGACAAGACCCTGGCGGCTGGTGAATATGTCGCGCTGATGGTGTCCGATAGCGGCTCCGGCATGTCCGAGCAGATCCGGGAACGCGTATTCGAGCCCTTTTTCTCGACAAAATTCACCGGTCGCGGTTTGGGCATGTCGGCCGTGCTGGGCGTGGTTGAATCACACGGCGGCGGCATTCGCATTGAGACCGTGGAAAACAAAGGCACCAAGGTCACGATCCTGTTGCCACAGTCGACCGAGCAGACGCACGCCATTGCTGCCAATAATCGCGATTCCAATTTGCCTGCGGTATCGGGCCAAGTGCTGCTGGTAGACGATGAATCGGCGGTGCGCACCATGGCCAGCCAGCTGTTGAAGAAGCTTGGGTTCCAGGTCACCCTGGCAGAAGACGGTCACGACGCGGTAGAAAAGTTCAGGGACGCTCATCAGCACTTGTCGTTTGTGCTGATGGACATGACCATGCCGAAAATGAGCGGATTGGAGGCCTACGCTGAATTTTGCAGCATGAACCCGGAGGTACCAGTCATATTCACCAGTGGCTACAACGAAGGCGATGCGATCAGCAACCTGAATGGCAAGGGCCCGACTGCATTTCTTCAGAAACCATTTTCGCGCTACCAGCTGAAACAAGTGGTCAACGAAATCAGCGGGCAATTGCATGGCCATGACTGATTGCAGCCGTCGGGAAACTGGCTGAATCAACGTCTGATTTTCTCAGCTGTACTGCCGGCTTCGTAGTATTGGATGGTTCGCTGATCGTTATGCATCTGGTTGCTCGGTATTGCCAAAACTTCTCAGACTTTTGAGACCCACCCTGGCTTCACTGACTTTCGGCACTTGACGCAGAGCAGCTATTAAAAACACAGTAGTATGCTGAATTTTTTAAATATTAAAAGTGAACGCCTCATGCTCCGATCGAATCTGCCCACTCTGATTATTACGTTGTATTCTGCCCTGCTATTGAGCCATACGGCCTTGGCGCAAGAAGACGCGACCAGTACTGAGGATTTACCGGCCGCCAGTACCGAGCAAGCTGATCCGTCAACGACTGCAGCTGTAGGGTCCGGACCTGAAGCCGTTGCACCATCGCCCGTCGAATTCGAATGGCTGCGCTCGGACCAGCCGGATACGATTGTCTGCCCGTTCCGCGGCCAGATCGACTACGAGCCCGGTGAGATTGAATGCGGTTTGATCAAGGTGCCTGAAAACCGCGAAGTCGAGGGCAGCCGCACGATCGAGCTGCACTATGTCCGCATCGTTGCAACCGGCAAGAACCACGAAGACGACGACGTCGAAATCCGTGATGATCCGGTCATCTACCTGACCGGCGGCCCGGGTGTGACCGTCGACGGCTACGTCAACCGGCTGAAAGACCACCGCATCATTGCACAACGCGATCTGTACATCCTGGAGCAGCGCGGCATCGGCAGTTCCGGTGATTTCTGCCCGTTTTTCAGCACCCGCAATGTTGCCGAGCACATCCATCCGGATCGCGAAACAGCAGACCGGGCGCTGATCAACCAGGCCGAAGACTGCATCCGGGGTGCCATCGAGCGCGGCGTGGATGTGACCGGCTACAACACGTTTGAAAACGCACGCGATGTGCGCGCGATGCGCATGGCGTTGGGGCTCGAGCAATGGAACGTCTGGGGCATCTCGTACGGCTCGGTGCTTGGCCAGGCCTACATGAAGGTCGATCCGGGCGGTATTCGCGCGGCCATCATCGATGCCATCGTGCCACTGGATCTGGGCGAATTGATGCGCATCGCGCACTGGCACAACGCCAATCTCGATCGATTGTTTGCCGCCTGTGCCGAACAGCCGGAATGTGCCCGCGTCTATGACGGCCTGCGCAATCGCTACATGAATGCGATCGAAACCGTGCAGACATCGCCCATCACGGTCGAAGTGGAAGCCAGCGAACTATTTCCGCAGGGCGAGGTGCATTTCTTTTCAAACTTCATTGCCGGACTGCCCTTCAGTCTGATGTATGAGCAGGAAACGCATCCGGCGTTACCCGCCATTCTGGACGGTTTGACGCGCGCGGTTGAATCGGATGACGACCGCTTTTTCCGCGGCCTGGCCCAGGCCATGACGATGGGCATTGGCGAGGGCGGATTCGGGATTTCGATGGGCATGGCAACCTCATTACGGTGTCAGGACGGCTACCAGGATTCAGCGGCAGCGTTTGCCGAACAGGATGCCCAGACCTACCCGACGCTGTTCAATGCCTTCAACCATCCTGCGCCAGTCGCCGAGGCACCACAGCGCTGCCGCGAGATCGGCCTGGTACCGCGCGACATGACCGCCTATTCGCCAGTACAAACTGAATTACCCGTTATCGTTGCCAACGGTCGCTGGGACCCGATCACGCCGGTCGAGTTGGCCGAAACCATCATGCCCGGCTTCGAAAACGGCGAACTGGTGGTGTTTCCGCATGCCGGCCACGGCCCGACCCGCTCGATCGAATGCGCCGGCGACTGGATGAATGACTGGTATGACGATCCCAGCCAGCCGGTCGGCCGCGAATGCGTCGAAGAGGGTGAGCAGGCCGCAGCGTTTGTAGCGCCCTACTTCAAATCTACAACCATGATCGATGCGTTGGCGCTGATGAATGAAGACGAGGACCGGCTCAAGGCGCACGGTGCCTGGCTGGGTGCATCGGCCGGCCTGACGCTGTTGGCCGCGCTATTCCTGCCGCTGGCCTGGGTCGGGCGACGCTTCAACAAGCACCAGCTCGAACCCGGTGGCGGCAGCCGTCTGCTGGTATTCCTGTCCGCAGGCATCGCAGTGACATGGCTGGTTGGCCTGGGCCTTGCCGCTCGAGCAACGTCGGAAATCACCGAAACCATGCTGCTCTTCGGCATGGTGCCATGGGCCCAGTGGTTTGCCTGGCTGGGGCCGCTCAGCCTGGTACTGGCCATTACCGCCCTGATCCAGACCTGGCGCAGCCGCGACCGGATCCGGCTCGGCTCAAGAATTGGACTCCTCGTCAGCGCGCTCGCCGTAATCAGTCTGAGTGTCGCCGGTCAGGTCTGGTCGCTGTGGCCGTTCTGATCTGAGCGCGGAGGCGCTTGCTTTCGTGGCCACTTTCACGTTTGTTCGTGCGGAGTGAACTCCATGCGGGTCTCTGGTAGTATTCACGGTCGTTCAGTTGCCGACAAGCCGAATGTTCCCACGCCAATTCCTGCTGATCGTTTTCGCCCTATCGGCGGCACACGCAGTGCCTGCTGCCGCCGAAGACAAACATGAAGATCAGGCCACACAACTCCAGATTCTCGGTTGGGTTGAAAATGCCTATCTGATCGCGCCCGGGTTCGACCTCAGCGCAAAGCTCGATACCGGGGCCAACACCTCGTCGCTGGATGCAAGAATCATCAAGCGTTTCCGCCAGTGGGGCCGGCGCTGGGTGCGCTTTGCCGTGATGGACCGTGAAACTGGAGAAGAAGTCGTGATGGTCCGTGAGCGTGAGCGCACGATCGGCATTGTGCGGCACGAGGGTGAGAACGATGTTCGACCGACCGTCAGCGTCGAAATCTGCATCGCGGGCTTGCAGCGGAATATCGAGGTCAGCCTGGTTGACCGCAGCAACTTCAATTATCCACTGCTGCTGGGACGGCGCGCGATGAAGGAATTTGCCGTTGTGGATTCGAGTGCTACCTTCCTGGGCTCCGAGCCCTGTCCGGATTCGCTTGATCGCAGCGGCATCGTGCTGGACCCTTCCGCGTCGGATCCTGACGCAGACCGGCCCAGGTCACGCAACGTATCACGAAAAAACCGAGCCGATTCCGAAAACCAGCTCAGCGAAACCCACGATGAAGATCGCGACGAGGACGTTGAACCTGAAGACGACAATCCGGAGCGGCTGAACTCTTGAAACGAACCACTCATGGTTTGGCCTTAGCGCTTTTGCTGGTGCTGATCGGCCTGGCCATGTTTACCTGGAAAGTCCGTGCCTTCGGCTTTCCAATCATGCCGGATGAAACCAGCGTCCTGTGGAGCGTGCAGGCCCAGATTGTAGCCGAACCGGGCGATGCTGCACTCAAGATCGAGATGCAGCTGCCGACACGGACGCCGGGTTTTTCGCTGACCGATGAGCATTTTATTTCTCGCGGGTTTGGTCTCGCGGTCGACGATGACGCCTGGCAGCGAACGGCGATCTGGACGCTGCGACGTGCAAGTAATCGCCAGACCCTGTTTTATCGAGCGGTGTTCTTTCAGGATGACCGGCCGGTCGAGCTGGCCCCCCAGCCTAGATTCCCGAGCCCTCCAGCGCTTGAAGAACCATTTCAGACAGCCTTGACCGAGATTGTCGATGAGGTCCGCAGTGAATCCGCCGATGTCGTGAGTTTTGCCGCTCAGGTACTGGTTCAACTCAACGATGAAGCACCGGAAGACAACATGGCCCTGTTTCTGGAGGGTCCGCTCGGCCTGGATCGGGCCCGTATTGCCCAATTGATCTTGAGCGCGGCTCGAATCCCGGTTGTGATGATCAACGGGGTCCGGCTGGTCGAGCAGAACCGGGATGCAGCCATTGAAACCTGGCTCGCCGTCCATGACGGCACTACCTGGACTGCATTTGATCCGACCAGCGGTGACCGCGGCCTGCCGGATAATTTCCTTGTCTGGCATATTGGCGATACTCCGCTCGTACTTGCAACGGGGGCGTCGATTGATGAACTCACGATCAGCGTCAGAGAACGTTCGATCAGTGCGCTGGACCTGGCCACCGAGCGTGCCGAACAGGCCGGCTCCAAAGTCACCGAATTGTCTTTACTGGCCCTGCCGCTCGACTTGCAGGCTGTCTATGAGATTTTGCTGCTGATTCCACTGGGCGCGCTGATCATCGCGTTTTTACGCAACGTGATCGGCCTGCGGTCATTCGGCACCTTCATGCCCGTACTGATTGCGCTGGCCTTCAGAGAAACGGAATTACTTGCCGGCATCGTTTTGTTCACGGTCATCGTCGGCGCCGGTTTGCTGTTTCGTTTCTACCTGGAAAAACTGCGCTTGCTGCTGGTGCCGCGGCTGTCGGCCGTCTTGATCATCGTCGTCATCCTGATGGCCATCGTATCGGTGCTGAGTCAGCGACTGGGCATCGAGGCCGGGCTCTCGGTCGCACTGTTCCCGATGGTCATCGTCGCCATGGTCATCGAACGCATGTCGATCGTCTGGGAGGAGCAAAGCCCGGCAGATGCCCTGCTTGATGGCGCCGGCAGTCTGTTGATTGCTGCTATCGCCTATCTGGTCATGGGGGTCGACCTGTTCGGCTGGTGGGTACTGATTTTCCCGGAGCTGTTGCTGGTTTTGCTTGGATTGACGATTGCGCTGGGTCGCTATACCGGCTATCGACTGACTGAACTGGTCCGCTTCCGGGAGCTGGCGAAGTGAGGACATGGTTTGCGAGACCAGACGCACTGCGAAAGGCCGGCGTGCTCAGTCTGAATCGCAGGAATGCCGAGTGCATCATGCGGCTGAACGATCGATCACTCTACCCGCTGGTCGATGACAAAATACGCTGCAAGAAAGTGCTGGAAGCTCAAAACATGCCGGTGCCGGGCATGATCGGTCAGATTGCCTATTCCGGCCAATCGAACCGGTTCTATTCGCATTTGCAGGGTCGTGAACAGTTCGTCATCAAACCGGCCAACGGCAGCGGCGGCGACGGCATCCTGGTCATCGTTGGCCAGCGCGGTGAACGCTATCTATCCTCCGGCGGCCGACTTTGGGATCGCGATGACATTGCCCACTATCTGACCAACGTCATCAGCGGCCTCTACAGCCTGGGCGGCCAACCGGATACCGCCTTACTGGAAGAACTGGTTGAGTTTGATCCGGTGTTTGACGGCATTGCATTTCAGGGCGTGCCCGACATCCGCTTGATTGTTTATCGTGGCGTGCCCGTCATGTCCATGGTGCGATTGCCAACGCGCGCATCCGACGGCAAAGCCAATCTGCATCAGGGCGCGATTGGCGCCGGCATCTGTATTGCTACCGGGCAAACGATTGCGGCAGTGATTTCAAACCATCACGTTGACGAGCACGTCGACACCGGATCGCCATTGCTAGGATTCAACGTGCCCGACTGGGGGCAGATCGTATCGATGGCCGCACACTGCTTTGAAGCCGTCAAGCTGGGCTACCTGGGCGTCGACATCGTGCTCGACAAAAACCGCGGCCCGTTGATTCTGGAGCTCAATGCCCGCCCCGGACTGAACATCCAGATCGCCAACCACGCCGGCCTGCGTCAACGGCTTCAGCAGGTTGATGACAGCGGAGCATACGAATGGGCCGCCAATGAGCGGGCTGAATGGGCCCGCGAGCACTTTTCGTCTAACGTCTACGATCCACGACCGTAGTTCGAAGGGCAACGCACCAGCCTTCGCGTCAACGTGATCAACAGTCAAACAAAAGTTAGACGCAAGGCACAAGTCATCAATAGATTGATGTTGAATTATTGCGGTTCTGAACAATTTCGAAACTGTCGCTGAAGATCAGGTCCGAGTCACTTTGGATTGTAACGATGACCTCATCGGACTGGTTGAGTCCACCATTGGATGTGCCACCATTATCCTGGAGCACGACGCTCACCACGGCATTGCCGACCGCGTCTGAAGCGAGCTCGAAGCTCAAATCCGCACTGGAGCCGCTGATATCGAGACTGGGTATGCCGGTGAAATAACCACCGGGCACATTGACTGGTGTAATAATAAATTCGACCGACTGTATCTGCTCATCGGGAGGACCCGAACTGATTTGGATCGCCCAATCTTCGACTATCGTTTGCTCTCCGGCGATGGCTGTAATCACCTTGCTGCCAGCGTTAAAAACCGGTGGGTCATTGACCGGAACTATTTGAATCAGCAGCTCGGCCGAATCCGTATTCAAAGTGTCACTGATGGTGTAGACAAATTCGGCCGGCCCGACAGAATCCGGGCTTGAGGGTTCAAAAACAAATGCGCCATCCGCACCAGCGGTTACCTGTCCCTGCAGCCGCTTCCTGGTTTGGTCGGCCAGACTCAAGTCGATGACAATCAGTGGATCATCATCTACGTCATTGAACAATAGCCCATCGACTGCCGGTATCACCAGCGGTTGATCCTCAAACGCCAGATAGCTGTCATCATTGGCCTCGGGAACGGGGTCCGAGCTGGCGCCAAAGCGTTCGACAGCGCCGATATCGCAGCCGTCTGAAGCATTGGAAAAAGTAATAATATCAATTGTCCGCAGGCCGGTCTGGATATTTTGAAACAGACGCTGATCCGTAATGCGCGAGGCGCACTTACCCTGGTCGAGCACCGGGCTGTTGAGTAAGGGCTCATGAACCTGCGTCGGCCCGCCGTAATTATCCAGTGCAGCCAAAGCAGGGTCAAGCGGCGTCACGCTGGAGCCCACCAAGTCATCATTGGCATTTGGTTGACCGGCGGGAAATACACCACTTACCGTACTGTTATTACCGATCAGGTTAAAACCGAAGCTGTCTGTGCTGCCATGCAGGTCGGGCGCCGGGGAATCTGCATTGTCAACATTTTGGGCCACAATTGAGTTATACACCTGAACGGCCTCGGATGAGGACGACCACACGCCTCCGCCACCGGGCACCGCGGTTTCATCATCGTTCTGATCCGCTTCATTGAGTACAACGGTCGAATGACGGATGCTCAATTCAGAATTGTCAGCAGGAAACCCTGGCCCGCCGAGGGCAATGGCACCGCCGACGCCGGTGGTGCTGTTGTTTGAAAAGGTCGATTGAAAAATATCTACTGTACTGGTAAAACCCTGACCGGACCGGATCAGTATGGCGCCACCGGCCGCGTCGCTCTGGGGCTGAGCCAACGGCACATGAAAGGTATTGTTATTGAAGAAGCTGCTGTTTTCAATCACGACGTTCTGGCTTGTTCCTACAAAGATTGCACCGCCACCCAGCACATTCCCGGCAGCAAAATTGCCTGCATAGTTCTCCTGGAACGTGGAATTTTGAATCGTGATTGAATTGTCTTGTCCGCCAAACAAGCCAATGGCACCGCCGCCACGCTCTGAACCATTATTGAAGAACACCATGTTTTCAAGCAGAAGGCTGCTGCCTGCACTGAGCGTTACCAGCATGGCACCGCCATAGTCGCCGGTCGCTGCCCGCAGAATATTATCCAACAGGGTTATCCCGCTGATATCGAACTCGACATCCACTTGGAAGTTCTGAATATTGAAAACACGTGTTTCGGCCAAATTGGTCAGTTTCATCACGGCAGCACCCGGCCCTTCAATCTTGACCGGTTCGTTCAACTCAAGGGTATCGAAAATAAAAAAATGGGCCGGGAAAATGCTCAATTGAAAAATGATCTGATCTTGAACCGGCCAAGCCTCGCCTGCCACGCACTCTCCTGCTGTCGTGCCAGAAGCCGTGTTGGTGTTGGCGGCCAGCACTGCTTCGGTCAATGTGCAATAGCCGTCATCGGCAAGAATGGTGTTGTCCGCCGTATTGACCGTAATGGTTGCCGCAGCGAGCTGCTGACAACAGATTAATAACATGCAGATCCATACTGTTTTGATAGACATACCTATACACCCTGTTACCGCAACAGGAAATTCGGACGTTCCCAGCCGCAATTCGTTTGAATAATCAGAAAGTGGAGGCCACACATTCACACAGTGGCAGTGGTTAGATCTAGTTGCTGTAGTCAAGAGAATCCTCCTGATGAGACTTACTTAGCTATACGCAATCAGAAGTCTGGCCCCTTCACAACATTCGGATCAGCCGGTACACCAGGGAACCCCTGAACAACGCTGCACGGAGCGCGTTTCAGTCTGAAAAGCCGCAGATCGCCTGGAGTGATCGGAGATACAGTAGCTGTAGCTGCGGCCGAAGATCGGAGCGTGCGAGCTGCGACTTTTCCGGCGAAACCCGTTCGGGACGGACCTTTGTTAGGCGCTCCGGCTCGTTTGGGCTCGTTTATTTTGAATTTCCGAATGTTTTCACTATTGGTACTCACCCAAACCAAGCCGGAGTATCCTGCAAAGACGCCGTTGCGCCCGTGCAGTGTTATTCAGAGGGTCCCTGTCGAGACAGCTTGGCAGCACAGTACCGATCAGCGACCTGGATAACCGGTCCGGCTTCAGCTTGATGATGGTTAAACTAACTACGTAAGGTTTTTGTTTTTGGATTGCGTATATCAATATAGGGGAAATACATTGCGGTTGATTTCGACAATAGCGGATAAAAACCATGACAGATTCTGATCGTTTCCAGCGTCTGGAAGCCTTGTTCCATGAACTCGATCGCTTATCGGCCGAAGACCGAAAAGCACGGCTCATCGCCTTGGCAGCCGAAGACCCCGACCTGCATTCGGAGTTGATTGCGATGCTTGAACCAAACAAGCATGGCGCACGGGATGCCAGTGCGCTCGATTCGTTGGCCGGTCGTGGCGGGATGGCAGCTTCGATCGAGAATTTTTCCAGCCCGAGTGATCCTGAAACCATCGGTCCATACCGATTGGTTCGTCCAATTGGCGAAGGCGGCATGGGTCGGGTGTATCTGGCCGAGCAGATGGAGCCGGTGCAGCGCCGAGTGGCGCTGAAGCTTTCCCGTCGCGGATTGGACAGCCAGGACGCACTGACTCGATTCCGGGCCGAGCGCCAAGCACTGGCTGTGCTGGAACACCCGAATATCGCGCGAGTGTTCGACGCTGGAAGCCTGGACGACGGTCGTCCGTGGTTCGCCATGGAATACATCGAAGGTGTATCCATTACCGAGTGGGCAGCCAAGCGAGCGTTGGGCCTGGAGGAGCGAATCCGGCTGCTCTTACCGGTATGCGAAGCTGTTCAACACGCCCACCGCAAGGGTCTTATACATCGCGATCTGAAACCTTCCAATATCCTGGTCCCTGATCAGGGCAGCAGACCAGCACCGAAAGTGATTGACTTCGGTATTGCGCGCGTGTTTGAAGCTGGTGCCGAAGAACGGACTCAACTGACTCAACTGGGTGAACTGATTGGCACACCAGAGTACATGAGCCCGGAGCAAGCAGCATTGGGCGAAATCGATATTGACACTCGCTCAGACGTGTATTCGCTGGGTCTGGTGCTGTATGAACTCCTGGTCGGCACGCTGCCAGTTTCCGGCAAGGAGTTGCGTGAGCTCGGTTTTGAAGCGATGTGCAAGCAAATCCGTGAAGGCGAAACGCCTCGCCCAAGTCGACTACAACCTTCAGCAGACACGATCAGCGATTCAACGACACAACAATGGCAGGGTCGTCTCAAAGGCGACCTGGATTCGGTGATGCTCAAAGCGCTGGCCAAGGACCGCGAGCGGCGGTACGGTAGCGCCTCAGAACTGGCTGATGATCTCAAGCGTTATCTCGATAATCAGCCGGTGCGGGCCCAACCGCCATCACTAGCCTATCGGATGAGCAAGTTCGTGCGACGTAATCGAACGATGGTTGGCGCAAGTGCGTTCGTCAGCCTTGCGCTGGTTGTAGCGACGATTATTTCAGCAACAGGATTTCTTCAGGCCAGAGAAGCCGAACAGCGTGCTCAGCAGGCGGCACAGCAAGCCATGCTTGAAGCCGAGCGCGCCACTGCGGCTCAGCATGAGGCCGAGAGCCAATACGAACTAGCCAATGCCTTTCTGCTCGGGCAGCGGGTATATTCAGATCTATTGCTTGAGCAATTCGCCAATGAAGACGGCGGGCAGGCATTGACCGAGACGTTAATGGAACGATGGCGTTCACAGCATGCCAATTGGGAAGAAAGTGGGGATACAGCGACCGCGCTCAGTCTCGCTCTCGGCCGAAATTTCTATTTCCGGCGCGACTATGAATCAGCTCACGAGATTTTTAAAGGATGGCTGGAAGCCGGCTACGGATCTGAAGGTATGCGCGCCGCTGGCCGCGAACTATATGCTTCGAGTCTTTTTGACTCAGGTCAACGCGCTGAAGCGCTTCCAGTCCTGCGCGAAGTGCTCGATGACATGGAAAGTGGCATAAAAAGGTCGGCCGTTGACCGGTTCAATGTTTCGATTCGAATTGCAACCCAAACACGAAAACCGGAAGACATTGAACGAGCCGAAGCACTCTATCGACTGCGGGATCAGGAGTTTGGCGTGTCCAGCCCGAATGCCGCTCAACAAATTGAAAATCTGGCCGGCATGATGACCATTCGGCGACTGCAGGGCGACCTGGCCGGCAGCGCAACAGTGCTTGAAGACATGCTCCAGGTCTATGTTGATCAACCGGATTTCAGCTTTGGTCGGAATATTGTGCATGCACGGCTGGCGGAACTCTGGTTGTTTGATCAAAACCGGCCAATCGACGCTGAACGCCTTGCTCGCAAGATAGTGACCGAGGATCTAGAGCTACTTGGTGAGAACCAGGTAACCGCTCGCGGTGCCTATTTGCTGGCGCGATCACTGCTGCATCAGGGACAGCCTGACGCTGCCGCACAAGCGTTCGAAATGAGTGCGGAAATTCTTTCTCGCCTGACTGGAGGCGTCAATCTACCCCCGGAGTACAAATTATTCCGCGTCCTTGTTGAATTGGAATCAGGCAGCACTGTCGAAATGCAGAAGCAGCTTCAAGCGCTGCGAGCACAAGTATCAAAGCTGCCCGAGGAATCCGGCTGGAATGAAACGTTGGCCCTGGCAGATGCATACGTCGAGATTCAACAAAACCCCGATGCGATCGGCAATTTTAAAATGCCTGTGCGCTCCCGGCCAACGGTCGAGCTGGAGGCGATGTATTTATTCGACAGACTGTCACAGCAGCTGTCTGGTGAATAGCGATGTCTGCATTGATATTCATTCAATCCCCTGTCTTTCAGGGTTGAACAGCTCTTTTCAAGGCCCAGTCCTGGAACCTGTTTGAATCGCACAAAAACTGCTTAAGAGCTCATGCGATTGTGATCGGCATCTAGGCGTCGAGCCAACCATTGGCGGGTAAAGCGCCAATCACGCTCTGCGGTTGACAGGGAAATGTCGAGAATGTCGGCAATCTCTTCCATGCTGGCACCCCAGAACACGCGCAAACCGACCAGCTCGGCCTTTCGTTCATCCAGAGCCTCGAGCTCCTTAAGCACTTTCGGTACATCGAGCAAATCAAAACTAATGTCAGTCGACAACTCGCTGAGCGTCACCTGAAACCGATCGCCGCCTCGCTTCTGTGCCAGTCGTTTGCGCTGATAGTCGATCAAGCAGCGCGACATCACTTTGCTCGCGTAGGAGAAGAAATGCCGTCGGTTTTCAAAATCCAAAGGGCGCTCAAGAATTTTCAACAATGCATCGTGAGCGAGCATGCGCGGTTCCATTGTCAAGCCATGCAGCCCACCGCGATTTCCGGCGGCCATTTCCCGCCCGGCCATAAGCTCGAGCCGCTGCACCACGGCGGCGATCAATCGGTCCTGTGCACCAGCCTGCCCCTGAGCAGCCTGGCTCAATAGCTGTGTAATTGCGGTTTCAGTCATTGAATGCTTGCGATAGGGTCATGTGCTTACGATGCCTGTTTCAGATAATAGTCGACTGCACGCTGGCTGACTTATTGAAAGGCATCAGCTCGGGTTTGATCAAAAGCGATTGCGCCCACCTTTTGGAGAGAACACGGATGAAATACTGCGGTGAGCCCCTTCAGCTTGATCTACGCACGGTGCAATCATATATGCGCTGAGTTATTTTTTCCAGCGATATATTGACTCTGGATGACCACGATTTTAGAACGTGAAGCGCATTCGCAGCCAGGCCCGTGATGCATCTTGATATTGTCCGAATAGGCCGTCTCGTGTGCCAAACAACCAGTCTGCACCAATACTCAGGCGGAGCGGATCGCTATATTGCCAGTCCATTGAAGCGCGAAGCACGCCGTCGGCATCGCTGAGCGAAGTCAGCAGTTCGGATCGCAGTTTGATCGTGTCCTGGGCAATACTGCGCTGGATGCGCAATGTTGAAATCACATCGGTGCGTGGCCTCACAGCCACTGGACTACCTGAACTCAAATGGTCAACTGCAAGCTGAGCATTGATAAACCAGCCACCTGGCGCATTCCAGTCCATACCTATTCCGGCCAGGGTTCGGCCACGTTCGTCGCTGCTCAATTGAATTTCACTTTCAGTATTGATGGCTTGATCGGGACTATGGGCCAATTCCAATCGCCAGACATGACTGCCGGCTGGAAATTCGAGCGTGCCGCCAATCAGCATGCGACGTGGATGTTCCAGATTGATCACCGACTGACTGCCATCCAGGTCGACCAGTTGTAGCAGCGGTTCAGGATCAGGGCCTGACAGGAACAACAGGCTGGCATCGGCACGTCCAATGCGGCGACTCAGGCGCAGTCCGAGTGTCGCATCGTGCCAATAGCGATCGCGCTCACTCTGCATAATTGGAATATCGGCAGACCCTGGATCAATAGCAAGACCGCCCAGCAGCCTGGATGCCAGCGGCTGAAATCGATCCCCGGCATTGGCCAGTTGGTTAACGGTCGGATCAAAGGCAACGGCCAGATCGACGTTCAGCCCCTCACCCTCACGCTGCCAGCGCAGACCCCAACGCGCCAGGCGCTCGGGTCGAACTTCGGTCAGCACGAAATCACGCCGCCGCACCGGGTCGAATCGATCGGTGATCTGAATTCCATCAAGCACGCCCCATGCAATGGTCTGCTTGCCGAAACTCAGGCGATGATCGCCAATCCTGCGGCTCAAGACCAGCCGGTCGATTTCAAGTCGGACGTCATCGTTGTCGATCAATGGCCTGGATGCTGACGAGTAGGTTTCAACGGTACCCAACCCGGTTCGATCTCGTGCAGCCTCGAAACGCCCTGCCGCCTCCAGGCGCCAACCCTGGTCAAATCGCAACTTGATTTCGGGCCGAATGCTGAGACGGGACAGCGCAATCCGCCCCTCCTCGCCGTCCACGCCAAGCCAGTAATCCAGTTCGGTTCGATGCGAAACCAGCTCGAGTCCTGCCAAAGCCGGTGTCACCGGCGCTAGAAGACCGACCATCAATAGCAAAATCAGCAGGCGATGGTTTTTGCGCAATTGAAAAGAAACCATCTAGCGAATCCTCGGCACACCGTCGACCAGTGCAGCGGGCTGAAATACCCGCTCATCCAGGTTCGGCACGGCCCGCATTCCTTCAAAGGTGATGTCAGTACGATGGCCCGTTTGCAGATTGCGGACCGAAAAGGCCAACGCCACCCATGCATCCCCGACCCGACCAATTTCCATAACCTCGGTCTGCTTAAGCGGTTGGTCGTAGACATCGAAATAGGCCACTTCAACCGGAAACAGCGTGTCTTCGTCAATCAGTGCTTCAAAGCGGCCATAGCCCATCTCACGAGCACTTTCCTCACTTCGCGCCAGACCTTCCAGAACCCTTAGATCTTTGCCATTTTTTGTTCGCATGCCGGTTGACCGAAAGCGCCAGTGCTCAGTCGGAAAACGGAAGTTGTCGCGAATATCTCCGTAGCTTAAATCCGAGCCGATAAATGCATCACCACGTTCTGCTGCAGGTAGACGACGTACCCGATCGGTGGCCGGTAGATACAACCAGCTATCGTCTTCCTGGTGATCGTGCTCATGACTTAGGAATGCAGTATTCTGAATTGCCGCAGGTGATTTAAAGAAGATCGCCACCCGGGTCGTGTGTTCGTCCTGGGTTCGCACCATCATGGCCAGGCGCTCGCGACTGCGTCCGCGCTTGTTGGTCAATTTGAAGTGCATGTCACCGGCACGTCCAATACTGGCCGGCCGTTCATAAACAGCCTGGCCTAAAACGCGACCTTCAGCATTCTCGGTCCAGTCCTGAGCGGCGACCACACTCGAATACAGCAGCAGCATCAGTAGTAAACGAGGGAACCTCTGAATACGTCTGAGTGGTCGTGACGGTCTCCTTGCAGGATGACTCGCTGTGACTTCGGCGAGCGTATCTTGGCCGCTCCGAGCATGCGAGCTAAAATGCAGCGAGCCGCCCGCAAAGGTACGTCGCAACAGGGATTCAGCGGTCACGTTGTTTCTCATTTTTTAAACTCCCGACTATAACGATCATTGCTCGGCGCTGATGTAGGCCAAATCATGTTCGGCCTTTCCGTCAGAAACGAACGCCGTTCAGAAACATTCAGAGTCTCACGATGCATGGCGGAGTCTCCAGATCACCAGTGGGCGGCTTAGCACAAGCAGCGCCGGAAGAATTACCACTGCACCAATCAGGCTTCCGAATGCACCGGCCGAGACCAGCACACCGAACCAGCGCAACGGCGGCGCACCACTCAAGGCCATGACTGCTAACGCCACGCCGAGCGCCACGGCCGAAAAGAAGCAAGCCCGGGCGACCAGCAGGTAGCGGCCGGCCAGCGCTTCCTCCAGCGAAGCTCCGGCCTGCAGTTGTTTGCGCACATAGGCAATCAGGTGAATACCAAAATCCACGCCCAGGCCAGTCGCAATAGCGGCAGTCATTGAAGTGGCCGGTGCGATATCGACGTGCAGCAAGCCCATCGTGGCGTACACAAACAGGACACCAATACCGACCGGCACCATCGCCAGCAATGCGGGCCCCAAAGCGCGAAACGCCATGACCGAGGTCAGAAAAACCAACAGGGCAGCCAGGCCCAGTGCCAGAAAGTGGCGTTCAGCCAGCAGGCTCATCCATCCTTCGTTGACGGCTACGCGACCACTGACGGCAGCGTTCAGCCCCGACTTCGCCGACCACGCAGTGACGATCTTTTCAAGCTCGCGCACTACGGGCCGAGTAACGGAATACTGATCGCTGGCCAACTGCGCACGAATCAACGCGCGACTATGGTCATAATCGATCTCGTGCCGAAAGTCTTCGGGCTCACTGGATGCCTCATACAAGAACATGTATTGAGCAGGTGCCAGCGCACGTTCGGGCAAAGTGCCGGGTGCGGCGTCCGTCAACACTTCGTGCATTTTGGCAATCGACTGGTCAATACCGGAGACGTGCACAACCTGTGGCAGATCGTCCATGGCCGCGCGCAGTTCGGCCAGCGCCAGGAGCGCATCTACTGTCATGATTCCACCCGCATCCGGGGCTGTGACAGTGACATCCAGAAAATTCATGCCACCCAGCGTCTGATTGATCGCCTGATCGGCCACGTTGACCGGATCGTTTGGCTGAAAATACCGTTTGCGCTCGTAATCAAAGCGCGCATCCATCGCGAACATCACCAATGTACCGATCAACGCAAGCACGCCCAGCGAAGTCGCAATTGGCCGTTGCAAGGACAATTGGGTAATCGAGCGCAGTAGCCGATCCAACAGTCCGGCAGCATGAATATTGCGATTGCTTGCCACACCGACTTGAGGCGCCGGTTTCAGGTTGGTCAGCACAAT
Organism: uncultured Pseudomonadota bacterium; assembly: GCA_937138395.1. Lineage (GTDB taxonomy): Bacteria > Pseudomonadota > Gammaproteobacteria > Xanthomonadales > Wenzhouxiangellaceae. The sequence goes on along the minus strand of CAKZPB010000119.1, from coordinate 31,396 downwards.
AATGGCCGGTAATGCGGTCAAACTCAGTATCCAGGCAGCCGCCACACCCACGACAGCAAACTGGCCAAACTCACGAATCGGCTGCATATCAGCGCCTATCGAAAGGCCAGCAAATGCTGCCATCGTGGTTACACTGGTCAAAGAAATCGGCAGCCAGGTGTGCCGTAACGCCAGCTCAATCGCCTGTGAGCTACTGAGCCGGGTATCTTCACTGCGATAGCGCAGGTAGTAGACCGACAGGTGCATGCTGTCGGCCACTGCCAGCGCCATGATCACCACCGGCAAAGCCGAGGTAATCAGATAGTAATCTGCACCACTCCAGCCCAACAGACCCAGCGCAGTGACCGCTGAACCGGCAATCACGAACAGCGGCCCGACGACTGCGATGGGCTTGCGCAAAGCAAACCAGACGATTAGCAAGACGGTCACCATCGCGGCCGGAATGAAGATGCGCGTATCGGTATTGACAATATCGGCCAGGCGCGCGTTCATGCCAGCAACTCCCGCCACATGCAGCGACATCCCGGCAGGAGCGAGCTCGCTCAGGGCAACAATCTGCTCATAGACCACACTGGCCCGATTCGGGTCATTGACCGGTGCAATAATGGTGGCGACCGTGCCATCGTGGTTGGCCAGCAAGCCAAGCAACATTGGCATGCTGCGCAGCCGGTCCAGCGCCAGGTCCGCGGTTTGGAGCGTGACCGGACCATCTTCAATAATGGGGTCTACCAGTAGATCACCGTTGTTGCCGCTGATGGCATGTTTGCTGTGCACGCTGATCACATCAGCGCTGCGCACGTCTGGCAGGGCCTTGATTTTCTGATGCAACATACGCAGTGCGGTCAATCCCTCGACCGTAAACACCGATTGACCGTGATCACCGATCAAGCCAACAATGATTGGGTCTTCCAGACCAAACCACTCACGCGCCTGATCACGCGCAGCAGCAGCCGGGTGATCACTGGGGACAAACGCATCGACCGACGGATCTTTCTGAATCTTGGTCAAACCCGCGCCAAGCGGAATCAACAGCAAGAGGCAGGTCATCAGGACAACTACCGGACGCATGATGGACTGCCTCAGAATGCTGCGGAGTTTGTTTCCCAGTCGGGCAGATTGGATCGGTATTCCTGTATTCATGGACGTCGCTCCAGGTCGTAATTGGTGGTTGAAACCGAAGTGCTCAAATTGACATCCATTCGATCCAGGATTTCATCCACAACGCGCGCGCAGCTCAGGATCCGACGATGACCCAGACCCTGGGTGGCGAGTAGCTCTCCACTGCTCCAGCACTCCGCCAGACGAGCACTGATCGCATATGGGATCAAGGGGTCATTTCGATCGTGAACAATCAACCCCGGCGTCTGAAGCTGCACGGCCGCATCCAGGGTGCTGATGCTCTCCAGCGGTTGGCCCAAACGCTCGCCAACACGGCGCTGCAATCGATGCCAACCGTCCGGAGACAGGCCTGCAATGCCAGCAAAAATGGCCAGATGCTGGAGAATATCCAGCATCGGCGAGACCAGCGTCAGATGCTGCGGCATCCACTGTGGCAAGCGAGCAAGCATCAGTGCCGTAGCAGCGGCACCATAGGAATGAGCAATAATGGCCGAGCAACCACCTGACTGCTCCAGCACAGCAGCCAGCGCATCGCTTGTGTCTATCAAGTGTGTATCCATCGCCGGCGACAGACCATGACCCGGCGCATCCAACGTCAGAACACGGTAGCCTCGTTCGCGCAGAGGATTGACTAGTTTCAGCATCGTGCCGCTGTGGTCTTCCCAGCCATGCACGAGCAGTACCGTTGGGCCACGCCTGCCCCAGCACCAGCCGGTCAGCGACTGGCTGCGGTAGTCAATGGCCAGGCGCTGCGCGCCGGCCGGCAGATTGTCCCGATAATCACGCCCGCGTCGGCGTCGCGGCCGTACAAATAATTTCAGCAATAATTGGGTGGTCAAACCAGGAGCCAGTCGATCGAGGCCGCGTATCGCGCCGGTATAGGCTTTGAGCATCGGCGTCAAGCGAGCAACCTTTCCGGACGGCAGCGTCGGTGTAGTTGACGCACCGCATTGATTTTCCAGATCTGCAGTTGCCAGCGGAAGGTTGGCTTGATCTTGGCGTACGATGTGCATGGCAAAGAACCGTTCTTATTTTTGCTTGGTTACATTGCTATACGCAGGCCGGCCCCTTCACCCTTCACTGGATGCATACCTCAAACACCTGATGCCGATTGCGATCGCAGAACGGTCGTCATTGAACGAGTGGCGATACACGCGACAACACGCAGTCTCTGGTTGTTGTCGTGTTTTTTGCATGAATCCATTAGGCTGTCGCACTTGGAACCGATCAAACAAGCCGATTGAACCCTAATGATTTCGTTTGTTATTCCTGCGCATAATGAAGCATCAGAAATCAGTGCTTGCCTGGAAACAATCCATCGCGCTGCAGAAGCCATCGAATGGCCTTATGAGGTGATCGTGGTGGATGACGCGTCGAATGACGAAACCGCAGCCATTGCAGCGGCTTACGAAGCTCGAGTGATCCGCGTTGACCACCGGCAGATTGCAGCGACTCGCAACGCCGGCGCAGCCGAAGCTGCTGGCGACATCCTGGTATTTGTGGACGCAGATACGCAGATCAATGCAGTGCTGATACACGAAATGCTCGATGCGCTGGATGCAGGCGCTACCGCTGGAGGCGCCCGCATACGCATCGACGATGCTCCCGGTTTTCCCGAGCGCGTGCTGTTGATTGTCGTTATGGCCATTTGGCGCATGACAGGATGGGCTGCCGGCTGTTTTATCTACAGTCGCCGCTCAGCCTTCGAGGCCGTTGGCGGCTTCGATGAGCGCTACTATGCCTCGGAAGAAATCCACCTGAGTCGCGCTCTCAAGCGCCAGGGCCCCTTCAAGGTACTGAAAACGCCGGTCGTGACTTCGGGACGTAAATGGCGGCTCTACAGCAGGAAAGAGCAGTGGCGAACCATCGGCCATTTTATTTTGGGCGGGTTTGCGGCGGGTCGCAGACGCGAAGGGCTGGATCTCTGGTATGACGGTCGCAGGGAGACCGACGAGCCGATGATCAAATCAGACGGCTCCGGTAATCAATAGCCAACGCCGCCAATGTGCCCGGTCAAGCCAATGGCGCGATGACCCTACTCATTCTCGGAGGCCTTTTCAATTCTTGGGGCAGGCATTTCCTGGCCGCCCTGGAACAGCGTCAGGCTGGTGGCAGAGCCCGATGCAGGCAGCTCGAACGCAATATCGGCACCGACCTGCGTGTTAAAGAATCGGGCGCTGGACTCGGCCTGCATCAGAATTGGCCCCTGTCCGGTTGCCTGAACCTGCAGCTGGCCCGCATTGATGCTGACTGACAGCACAAAACCAGGCTGTAACTGATAGTTGCCGACCAAGCGCCGCAAATCTTCTTCAGCGACTTCGACGGTTTCACGTATCTGAATCTCGTCACTGATCCTGACGGCCCGCTCCGGCTCGCCACCCCAGCCGGTATGCAGGGCTACCGCAGTCACATTGCCGGCGTCATCGCGTTCGACCGAATACGATGCGAGTGAGTTCTCGAACGCAAGGCGGTCATTTTCAACCGGAAACACGGTGAAGTCCTGGCTGCCCTGGCGCTGGCTGATCAGCCGTCCATCTTCGATACGGATGGTGCGAACAGTGTCGTCGTCAATTCGATAGGTTCCGTGAAATTGGGCCCGATCAGCGTCGCTCATCTCGACTGCTGCCCGGTCTACTGGATAGGCACGTCCGGTAGCGAGTCCAGCCAGGCGCAGCGAGATATCCTGCGTGCCCCAACCTGGTCCGGCCCGATTGCTCAACAACACGACCGATAATTGCTCTTCCGGCAACCACAAGGTGTGCGTCGTAAAGCCGAAGATACCACCACCGTGATAATAGGCCGGCTGGCCGAACCACTCACCAATGAAAAGACCATAGCCATAGCCATGACCACCCATTGCATTCACTGCCGCACCTTGAGGCGTGATCATCGCTTGGTAGAGGTCATCACCCAGCACTTTGCCGGTATGCAGCGCGAACGACCAGCGATCGACTGCGGCGGCTGTTCCCATCAAGGCACCGGCCGCATGTGGTTGCGTCATCGACAGGAATGGAGCGCGCTGCGGCGCATCAGCCGGACCGGCATAGCCCTGCACGCGTCCAGGCACGATCGCATTATCGTCATATGCATCGGTCTGTTCGATATCCAGCGGCAACAGCAGCCGTTCTCGAATGAATTCATTCCAGGGCTGGCCCGACACCGCCTCAATCACGGCACCGATCAGCACATAGCCTGAATTGTTGTATTCCATTTGTTCGCCTGGCGCAAAATCCACTGCTTCATCGGCAAACACGGCCACCAGCGCGTCTGTACCAAGATCGGCACGAATCTTTTCTGAACTCATATACCCGGGAATGTTGGTATAGCTCTTGATACCCGATGTGTGATTCAACAACTGCTGCATCGTGACCTCTCCAACGGGAAAATCAGGCAGGAATCTGGAAATAGGATCATCCAGCGCCACCTCACCATCCTCGATCAATGCCAGCAACGCTGCCGCAGCATATTGCTTGGTCACCGATGCCAAGCGAAACATATGATCAGTTTCTGCCGAAACCTCAAGGCCTATATTCGCCATGCCGAACGCCCGATTGAAAATGACCTCGCCGTTTCGGCTCACCACTGCCACGGCACCCGGCGCGTCATCTGGAAAAACAGTCTGGAGCATGTCAGTGGCCCGAGATTCAAACTCGGTGTCGGCTGCGGCAGCACCGGCCAAGCATAATAATGCAATCGCCGATGAGATCATGGCACTTCGAATCATGAGATTGAATCCTTGTTCAATTATTCGTTGCAAAAGCAGTCCATTAAACACACGAGGCTGATCAATACCGCATAGAAAAACACAGTACCGCCGGACCCGGCGTATTCAACATGAGTATTCAGACAAAAATCATTGCACAAAAAGGCCGTCGAAGTCGACGGCCAATAGTCATGGTTTGATGATGGATTCAAGCATCCGATTGCCCTATGCCTGCAGCGCAAGTCGTGGACTTGATTTGCCAGATAAAACCAAACAGGTTGCTGCAGTCAAAGTGATGTCTCGCAAAATCCGATTGCATTACTTTAAAGCACGCCAACTTCGCCGGCTAACGAGCTCCCAGTCATGCCCGTCAGGTGCGAGCAAGGTTAATCAAAGGCTGCTGAATCAGTTCCGGGGACGATTAACGATACGTGGATCGAGACTGATGTAGTAATGGTCATACCCCTCTCGAAGCAGTTCGATAGCCGGCTTGTAGTTATACTCGTTGCTATCATCATCTTTATCTTCAATGATGATCGTATTCGGTGAATTCTCATTTATCACTACATTCATTTCAGAGTTACTACCGCCTTCCGGGACCTCGACCGTCATGCCTGTGCCGTACTTGGTTGCCCAGGCGACATCAAAGGCATGGGCTCCGGTCGTCGGCGTGTCGAGCGTAAAGATCAGGTCAACGCTCTGATTGAATTGACTGGTGTCATAGCTGCTGGCCTGATCAAGGTGTATCGTTCCATCTGTATCCACGATTTGGCCCATCTCGGGTGTCGAGCCGGTCTGTGTATAGGTTGCACCACCACCAAAACCGCCGTCGGAAGTGTCGCTAACGCTGAAGCTAACGGTGATTTCTAATGTTCGATTGATTGTCATTATTGTCTACCCTCGTACTGTTGGAAGATCAGAGCCGGGTTGTACCCTATACGTTCGACCTGATCGACTCGATTCTCAGGCCAGGGTTGTTTGTCTGCTATACCGTCAAGAAAATCCAGCAAAGCAGTTACTCTTGGTAAATCCGAATTCAACTCAATGATCGAATCGATGCGCATTTCAGCCTTGTCAAATTCGGCATTGGCTCGATGGGTGATGGCCATCATCGCATGGATCATCGACCACGCAAGAACTGAATCCTGAGGCTCGATTCCTGCTACCTGACCAAATTCATGCTCAAAATCCATTCGTCGCTGTTGTGCGACTAAGCGATCAGAGGTGGCAAACATGATCGCGATTTCCATCCATCGGGCATTCATCAATCCATTGGTAATACGGCTGGTAACCGTTGGATCAGCCTCAACCATGGCCTGCGCCCGGCGCAGTGCAGACTGATTCAACCGCTCGGCAGCTGGCCAATCCCCGATCAACATCATGGCTTCGACGGTTCGATTATGAGCCGACACCGTCAAGTCTTGCCAGAACGCATTACTTGGGTCTTTCTCGTTCATGTCTGAAACCTGGTCCAACGCCCTTTGCGCTGAATCGAGTGCGGAGCGATATTGCCCGGTCAGAATATCGAGATTGGCAATTTGCAACAGCACAACAACATTGCCCTGTTCTGCCCTGGCATCTCGCTGGTCTCTCTCCAACATGGCCGAATAGAGCGCCCGCTCTTTGTACCGTTCCGATCTGGCTCCAGCGAAATCGCCAGCCCCACGCAATGCATCCGAAAGCCAGGCATGGCCCTGAGCCACGCTCCATCTCAACTCCTGATCATCAGGATCGGCCTGAGCCAGGCGTTGATCAATTTCCAGCGCTTGTCTGAAATAAGGAATAGCCTCTGCATCTCGCCCCTCGTAGTGCAGCATAACGCCCAGGTTTACCAGCGAACTGGACTGCTCAAGCTGCCACTCTTTGTTGTCCGGCTCCTGCGAAACTAATTGATTGGCCAGCTGGTTGTACTCGAGAAAGCGCCGTTCTGCCGCATCGATTTCGTTGCGCTGCCAGTCCACATAGCCGACCCAGAAAGTACTCTGGGAATGATCATAGATCCGGTTGACATTCGTTGGATCTCGCGCCAACAATTCGCCCGTGGTTTGCTGGGCTTGAATGAACGCCTCCAGGGCACCCTCGGAATCGGCCTGTAGATCACGCACCTCACCAACCAGATGCAGCGCACGCGCACGACGCCCCAGGGAATCGGCATCCAGGGTATCGATATCCTGATTGGCAAAATAGGCCAACGCACGCTGGCCCACGGAATCAAAAATTTCCAGCCGTCCGACGGGTTCGAGCTGATCGCGCAAATCGGTCAGCATGAATTCAATCAGGCCGTCGGATTCTGCGCGCTGCCGATCGGCTTCGATCTGTCCTCGCACTGCCATCGCTGCCATCACGCTCATGCTAATGGCGATCACACTGACCACGGCGGCATACGCAATCAAGGTCCGCTGTCGGCGCACTTCGTCGCGACGAACGAGCTGATTCAGACTCACGCCTGTCAACCCCGCAACAAGCTTGAGCTTGACCAGTCGCTTGCCATCGCCCTGTTCGCGCAGATCAGCTGCCAATGGTTCACTTGCTTGCTCAGTCAGCTCGCCCAATGGGCTGACTTGACGGAGCAAAGCGGGAACAAAGCACTCGTTCGAGGTCCCGGAACCTGGTACACCGTCGGCAATCACGACCAGCACCCGTGAATCGCCATGGTGCTGCTTGAAATACTGAACCTCTTTATTCACCCACTGGGACTGTGCCGAACTGGGTGATGCGACAACGATCAGAAATTCAGATTGTTTGAGCGCATTGTGCAACTCCACGCTCAGTTCGCCTGAGGCCGGTAATTCATCCCGATCTCGAAAAATCGGGGTCAATTTGGGCGCTGAGGTGTTGGTCAGACGGGATTGCTTCAGGATCGAGCGCGGTAAACGGTAGGTTTCAAGGGCTTTATGTAACCACTCGGCCACTGCCTTATCAACATGGCTATAGCTGATAAACGCTTTATAGCGAAATTTCCGGACCACGTTTGTCCTAGACCGTTGCAACGGTGCAGCATAAACGAAACGCAGGTCTCAGTACAGTCCAAGAAAGTGTGCTGAACAGGAGCTCATCCTTAACGAGTAAAGACGCCATCGCGACCGTACAGCGTTGTCAGACGCGCTTGGGAAATCGACATGGATCGAACACTCGGGCCAACGTTCTGAGCGCACTGTACTGTTCTGGATTCAGCCCCTGTGCGGATTATTCAAATCCGTCTGAAAACAATACTTGAGGCAGAAACTCGACGTCGTTAAAGAACCAATTGAAGTTATCCGCTGAGCCCATCACGGCGTTGCCCGTTGTGACGCGGCGGTTGTCAGGCCCAATACTGGAGCCGCCGAGCGAACAGAAGGCAAAGCTGCTACCGCCAACAGTCACGGTAATGTCGCAATCATCCCGAACGCCACCGTAGACCAGGCGAAGGCGATAGTCGTCGGCGGTGCCTTCCATGCGGTCCAGACCGGCCATGCCGAGTCGAATGCCAGCCACATCGCTGACTGCGAGTAGACGCTGATCTTCATCAGTACGCGCACCCTGTTGCATGATGGCTTCGGTATTCGGAAAACCGAGCAAGCTACTGACAGCGAGGTCTGCATTCGCGGCAAAAGAATCGCCCGGCGGCAGGTCTGCCAGCTCGACGCTGTAGGTTGATGCATCAACCACATCACCCAGAATGAAGGGGTTGTTGGATCCTAATTCGAACCAGTGAAGGTTAACGTCGTCACCGCGAATATCATCGGCCGAACCGCGAACGCCATCCGGGCCCGGATTGATATCCAATTCATTATTCGGCCCGTCTCCGGCCTTGGTGTAGTTGCGATTGTTTCCGCCGAGTCCGGACTCGGAAGCTGCATTGACATGCGCAAGTCCGATGCAGTGACCGATTTCATGGGTCAACACGGACTCGAAATCGATCTGCCCACTGGGGATGTTGTTATTACCGCCGCGAAACGAATTCGGGCTGGCCGGCTCCAGCCGATTCCAGATGGCAATGGAATTGGCCAGCGAAATTTGCATGTCATCAATCGATTCGCTATCCGTGGCAATACAGACTTCGACCTGCAGGTCGCCGCCTGTACCGGTATAACCGGACGGATGCAGGATCACGTCCGGATTGCTCTCACCGGAAAAGATGAATGCACTCGCCCATAACGGACCTGAGCTGATGGGCAGCAATACGAGCAAGGCCAATCGAGTTCCGATCATGGACTGAATCTCGTTTGTGCTTCCGTTGCCGAATCTGACTGATTGTTCAATGCATCATCCATCAGTTGCCACCACTGGGCTTCCAGCCGCTTGGCCTGCTCCAACGCCGGATCGTCGCGGGTCTGCAATCGCTGCGCGTCGATTGATTCGATTTCAAGCTGATCCATCACGTTCCTCGATGCATCAAGGCGCTGGAACCTGGATAGTTCCGGATGGCTGACAAAAAGGGACTGCCCCTCAAGACGCTGACGGTAGCGCGACTGCAGCTCAACGGAACCGGCCGGCACAGCGTTCAAGCCTGAACTCAGCGAAAGGTAGTGGACCGGGTCCACCTGGTACTCATAGCGGCCAGGCTGGGTCATGAACGGCGGGCGCTCGATCGTCAACAAGCCTTGATCCGTCAGCATGACGCGCAGCGTGTTCTGACCGTGCTCGAAGTGCGAATACTGCCGTTCATACACCAGCGTAGATGCATGCAGCGTGCTGGCAATCAGCAGTACTACCGTCAGCACAGCATTTCGGAGAACAGATTGGACGCTGTTCATCGTAGGACCTCTCGATCAGTCAACAGGGGAACGTTCGGATTGACTCGATCAATCGACACCCCTTGTGTGGATTGCATGCGCTTGTTGTAGCACAGCCTTAAAAAGGATGTCCAGCAACAAGCGTGACTGAAATCACAGGACTCTGATGAATGCGCGTGGCAATTCCCCAGATTGTTTCCTTTCTCATGGCAGGACCATCGCATAAACCTTTGTCCGTACCTCGGGCCGGTGCCACAATACCAGTCCTTGTAAAAGACCTTCTGAAGTCATGAACAAGAACACGCTCTCACTGTACGCGGTCATGCTGGGCGGTCGCGCGCCAGGCTGTCGAATCGAACTTCACGATATTGCCTTTGCCCTCGGCACCACCCTGTCGTCAATGCACGTCCAGTTGCTCGACCAGTGGTTTGGTCAGCCTCAGGGCCTGCATATTGACGCCTATGCTCGCCTGGAGCAGGCTGACGGGCACCGCATCGAACTGCGCGACGCGCCACCCAACGGCCTTAAACGACTCTTTTTCATCAATATTGGTGGGTACGCTGAAGATGAGCTGGCCGAACAGCATGCCTACGCCTTCTATGTCGCCAAGAACAAGACCGAAGCCAAGGCCCGTGCCAGGGCCGAACTATTGCCCGGTCGTCAGGAAATCCATAAAGACGACCTTTACGATGTCGACGATTGTCTGGAACTAAGCGAAATCAATGGCCAGCATATTCATCTGGTTGAGGATGCCAGCGCTGGCAGTCCGCAGGTCGTCAACGGCTACTTTCCGCTGCCCTCCCGTACTATCAAAGCCTGGCTTGAACAGCAGAAAGGATCGCACTGAAAAGCCGTTCAGCGGGCGACCGCAGCAGCTAGAGGCTTTCTGGGGCAGGAATGCCGAAAACCATTCAACACAGGATTGAATGGAAGAATCGAATCAACAAGAGGACCAATCATGGCAAAAACCGAATCCAGCATGCGAGACCTGGGCAGCACAGCCCCGGACTTTCAATTGTCGGAACCACGGACCGGCAAGGAACTGAGCCTGGACGCGCTGGCCGGCAATACAGCCACCGTGGTGATGTTTATCTGCAACCACTGCCCATTCGTCAAGCATGTGCTTGATGGGTTAGTCGCCTTCGGTCGTGATTACGCGCGGCCGGAAGTCGGCATCGTGGCCATCAGCAGCAATGATGTGTCTGGCTATCCTGAAGATCACCCGGAGCGGATGGCCGAACTGGCGGATGCAAAAGACTTCCCGTTCGCGTATCTGTACGACGAAAGTCAGGCCATCGCACGAGCCTACGATGCAACCTGTACTCCGGACTTCTTCGTGTTTGATCGCGATCGCAAACTGGCGTATCGAGGCCAGTTCGACGATGCGCGACCTGGCAATGGCCAGCCGGTAACCGGCGCCGACTTGCGCGCTGCGGTCGATGCGCTGGTGCAGAATCAGCCAGTCAATCCCCTTCAAAAACCCAGCGTAGGCTGCAATATCAAGTGGGCAAGTTAACGCATTACCCATCCGGTCAAGCCGCTCCGGATCACTGCAAGCCCGCCTGCACACTGATTCTTGATTGAAGCAGGCAGTGACCGTTCCAGGCCCGGAGGATACTCAGGCGAGCAACGAGCGCTTGAAGGCTGTGCCACGGATCGATCAGCCCGCCGCATCAATGGCCAGCGCACTGCCTGCGACACCGTACGATCATTAATGCCATGATCAGGTCAAAGAGCGCTGGACTCAGTGCTCACACGTTCGATGGTTTTGACTGGATCAATGGGTTCAGTCGGCCAGTGCTCGATCCACGTAATCAATAACCGCTGGGTGACGCATCAGCTCCAGATGACTGCATTCATGAAACCGAATCCGGTCAACCCGTTGCGAACAACGCCATTGACCAGCAGCCAGTGCGCTTTCCACCGGTACCAGGCCGTCGCCCGATTCCACTCGGCTACCCGCCTCGGATCGACTTCCTGCGACCAGGTGCAGGGTTGCCCCCGCCGGGAGCGGGTCATTGATCAGGCGATTGCCGGTGATGCCCCAGCGAAGATCAGTGATGCCGGCACTGCGCAGCGCAGACAGTCGCGCAAACGGTCGTGAATAGCGTGAAATTCCGAACAGTTGATCCACCCGGTGGCCTGCCCGCTCAAGCGGTGCGCCCAGGTGTGGCGTTCCGAGGGTGACGATGCGCTGCAAACGCCCGGCCCATTGATGGCCGGCGGACTGCGCGTGATGAGCAGCACTGCGCGCCACCAGCCCACCCATGCTGTGGCCGATCAGCGTGATCTGCTCGACGTCGACCGGCCAGCGTTTGATCATTTCATCCAGCACGTTGGCCAGCGCCCGACCGTTGGCGTCGATGGCTCGGCCGGTATTGTAGTGAAGGTGCAGGATCGTGCAATCCGCCCTTTGCGCCAGCCGTGCAGGCAGTGATTCAGACAATTCCGCCCCCCAACGCCCTGGATGAAGACAAAGTCCGTGAATGAAGAGCACGACCTGGCGGCTGGCCGAATCGACCTCGGGCATTCTCGACTCGCGCAGGATGGACTTGCCTTGGTGCAACAGGTCCAGCTCGATCGCCAATGGGTTGTTGGTATCAGCCAGATAGTCACCTAACACGCCATTGAGCACAGACTGGACGTCGATACGGCGGGTCGATGAGGGATCGTCAACGCCCGAACCCAGCGGAGCAAGCGCCAGATCGATGCTCCCGCCGACCAGACGAGTGATGCCTCGAACCGAGCCATAGATAGCGCCCGTCAGGCCGTGCGCGCGCTGCGGCGAGCGGCGGTACGGAGCACTGATACTGGCATGAAGATGCTCGACAAGATCGGTTACGCCCACCACACCATCAATCGCAAGCCGGCTCAGGCCACGAAGATCGGACGGTTGAAGCGGAACGGTGTTTGGTTGATTCATCAGTTGCAGCCAGTGTAAGCGCCTTGGTGGTCGATTACCAGGAAAAGCCACCCAGCCTCAGCCCCAGGCAGCCATTGGATTCTAGTCGTCCGAACCCCGATACAGCCACCAGGGTGACCTGATTACCGAAGGGAGCGCTGATCATCGCCAAGACGATCGTGCATGCACAGCACCATTGGATGGTCAGCTGGTAATGCTTCGCTACTCAACGCGTTGACCTTCAACCACGGATCATGGTTGTGCTAAATCCATCCGGTAAATTCGTGAGCGTCGCACTGCAAGTCGATCCAGCTTTGACCATAGCTGGTGCACGGTCTTGTTTTCTTCGAGCTCGTGATTGGTCTCGATGAATTGGACCCCCCGATCACGCAGCGTGTCGAACATGGCAATCATGCCCAGCGCCGTCAGCGTGGTGGTTGGTTCTCCTGGGCGCGCGCCGGCCAGCAGAAAATCCACGGTTTCCGGTTTTCGGAAGGCCTTCAGAACATGCAGAAAACCAAAGGGGTACAACCGTCCATTGGCTTTTTGAAAAGCCCTGCTCAGGCTCGGGATACCGATCATGAAGGCGACCAGCCCAGTGCCGGGGCGAACAATCAGCTTGACAAAATCAGGGTCGAGAAAATCGAAGTAAGCGTCGGTGTAGAACGCGCGCTGCTCGGCGGTCAACGGGACGACGCCATACAGCGGTTCAAAACTTTCTTCCAATAACCGCCAGATATCATCCAGGTGCTGTTTCAGCTCCTTCCGGCTGGAACAGGTCAATACCTGGTATTCGCTGCCGGCAAAGCGCTTGCGGAGTTTCTCGAACAGCGGCAGACGATCCGGTACGACCGCGCGAAAATCCAGGTAGTCAACGTCCTTTTCCAGTCCATAGGCTTCGAGCAGCGTTGAATAGTAGGGAAAGTTATACGATCCGTTGATGGTAGGCAGCGCATCAAACCCATCGATCAAGATGCCTTCGATATCAAGATCCGTAAAGCCATGTGGGCCGGTCATTTCCACACACTGCTGTTGCTGCAACCACCCATGAACCGCATCCAGCAGTGCCGATGCCACAGCTTGGTCATCGATGCTTTCAAACCAGCCGAATCGGCCGCGTTTATGACCCAGTTTTTCGCATTCCAGCGCATTGATAATGGCGCAGATGCGGCCGACGACTTTACCATCCAGTTCTGCCAGTAAAAACAGGGTTTTGGCAGTATCGAAACCGGGATTGCGCTGAGGATCAAAAAACACGCGCTGTTCACGACGCAGTTGAGGAATGAAGTTCGGTACTTTGTGGTACAAGCGATACGGAAAATCGATCCACTGCATCCGGTCTCGGTCGGTGGTTACGGTGCGAATCTGAATCGTCATCTATTTGCTCGTGGATGCAGCGTTGCGGTCAAAAGTATAAACGAGCGAATCGACTGGGTCTTGCTGGAGCTCGCAACGCATCAGCCTGTAAGCAATGCTTTCAGCGCTGTCCCTGGGCCCGATTGTCGCATCAGCGACTCGCCGATCAAAAACGCATTGATGCCCGCGACCTGGAGTTGCTCGATGTCCTGATGTGAATGAATGCCGCTCTCTGAAACCACGAGACGGTCGCCCGGTACCATTGGTGCCAGTTGCAGGGTGGTATTCAAGTCGGTCACGAAGCGATGCAGATCGCGGTTATTGATGCCGACCAATTGGCCGGGCACCTGAAGCGCACGGCGTAATTCAGGTTCATCGTGCACTTCCACCAGCACAGCCAGCCCCAGCGTGTGCGCCAATTCCGATAGCGCATTCAATTGCTCATCGTCCAACGCGGCCACGATCAACAGTATGGCATCGGCGCCCAGCGCCCGCGTTTCGTAGACTTGGTATGGATCGATGATGAAATCCTTTCGAATCACCGGCAGCTCACACGCGGCCCGCGCATCCAACAAATCCTGCTCGGAGCCGCGAAAGTACTCGGCGTCGGTCAGCACCGACAGGCAGGCTGCCCCACCCTGCGCGTAGTACTGCGCAACTTCTGCCGGGTCGGCATGCTGATGGATCCAGCCGGCCGAAGGCGAAGCGCGCTTGAATTCGGCGATGACGGCCGGTTCCTGCCTGGCCACGCGATCGGCAAGGGCCGCATGAAAGTCTCGTGCCGCAGACATGGATTCGCATTGACGCTGCAGCTGCTCGATCGGATGCGACTGACGCCGCCGGGCCACTTCGTGCTGCTTGGTCTTGATGATCTTCTGCAGTACAGACGGCGTATTCATTCCGTCTGGCTCCAATCGGCATAGGCCTGCAGCATCTTCAGCGCGCGGCCTTCGGCCAGCACCTGTTGTGCGAGGACCACGCCTGAACGCAGGCAATCGGCTACTCCAGCCACGTACAGTGCAGCGCCGGCATTCATCGCAATCATGTCCGCGGCCGGGCCTGGCTGGCCGGACAGCGCCGACCGAATCATACCCAGGCTTTGCGTGGCATCGGCAACCTGCAATCCTTCCAGTGAACCGGAAAGATCGAGTTCTGCAGGCTCCAGGACCCATTCGCTGACCTGCCCGTTGTGGAGTTCAGCCACGTCCGTGGGCGCTGCAATCGAGAATTCATCCAGGCCGTCGCGCGAGTGGATGACCAAAACGTGCTCACTCCCGAGTTCAGCCAGCGCTTCGGCCAGCGGTCGAATCCACTTGCGGTCATACACGCCCAACACCTGCCGGCTGGCACTGGCCGGGTTGGTCATTGGCCCAAGCAGGTTGAACAGGGTTCGAATACCCAGATCACGACGCGGCTCCACCGCGTGGCGCATGGCCGAATGATGCATCGGCGCAAACAGAAAGCCGATGCCGATGGAGTTCACTGCCGCCTGCAGCTTATCCGCTGGCAGGTCCAGGCGCACTCCGGCCGCCTCGAGCACATCGGCCGCGCCGGACTTGCTCGATACCGAGCGATTGCCGTGTTTGGCGATGCGGGCGCCGCCAGCCGCTGCAACAAATGAAGCTGCGGTCGACACATTGAATAACGAGGCGCCGTCGCCGCCCGTACCGACGATATCGGTCAGCGGTTGCTCGAGACCGGTCAGGGGGCTGGCCAGTTCACGCATGACCTGTGCAGCGGCCACGATTTCATCGACCGTCTCGCCCTTGGCCGAAAGGCCGACCAGCAGGCCGGCGATCTGTGCGCTGGTGGCCTGTCCCGACATGATCTCGCGCATGGTGTCAGCCATCAATCCGGGGCTCAGATCTTTGGCCTGAGAAACGTGATAAATCGCCTGATGTATAGCTTCCATAGTATTGTTTTTAATAGAATTAAGATTGCTTGATCTGGTTCATGAAGTTGGCAAGCAAATCGTGGCCATGCCGAGTCAGAATGGATTCAGGGTGAAACTGAACGCCCTCCATCAGCCAGTCCCGATGTCGAAACCCCATGATTTCATCACGCTGATCGGGTTCGGCATCGTTGGTCGCGGTCCAGGCCGTTTCGATCAGGCTGTCCGGCAGGCTGTCTCGTTCGACGATCAGCGAATGATAGCGCGTGGCCTCGAATGGATTATCCAGGCCGCTGAACACCCCTTCGCTGTGGTGATGCATCAGCGAGGTCTTGCCGTGCATTACCTGGGCGGCGCGCACGACCTTGCCGCCCAGTGCCTGGCCAATCGCCTGATGACCCAGGCAAACACCCAGAATCGGGCGCTGGCCGCCTAATTCTGTGACCACATCCAGACAGATTCCGGCTTCGTTCGGCGTACACGGCCCCGGCGACAGGATGATGCCGTCGGGGGCCAGATCATTGATGCCGGCCAGGTCGATCGCATCATTGCGCCGCGTGACGACCTCGGCGCCAAGTTCCCCGAGGTACTGCACCAGGTTGTAGGTGAAGGAGTCGTAGTTATCAATCATCAACAGCTTCATTCAATACCTCTACTGGCCTCGGCGATGGCACGGATCAGGGCTCGACCCTTGTTCATGGTCTCCTCCCACTCGCGGGACGGATCTGAATCGGCGACGATGCCAGCGCCGGCCTGAAGGTGAATCCGGCCTTCGGCGACCAGGGCTGTGCGGATGGCAATCGCCCAGTCCGCGTCGCCATGCCAATTCATCCAACCCACGGCACCGGCATAAATACCGCGCCGGACCGGTTCCAGCTCGGAGATGATTTCCATGGCTCTGACCTTGGGCGCACCGGACAGGGTTCCTGCAGGGAACGTTGCCCTGAGCACATCGATCGGACTCATGCCCGACTGCAGGCGTCCGCGCACCTGGCTGACGATATGCATGACGTGAGAATAGCGCTCGATCACCATTTGATCGGTCAGCTCGACCGTGCCGATCTCGGCGATACGACCGATATCGTTGCGGCCCAGGTCGATCAGCATCAGGTGCTCAGCCAGTTCTTTTGGATCTTCCAGCAGTTCCTGCTCGAGCGCTCGATCCTCTGCTTCGTCCGCGCCGCGATGGCGCGTGCCGGCAATCGGTCGTACCAGCGCCTGACCGTCCTGGATGCGCACGAGCACTTCCGGCGAAGAACCGACAACCTGAAATTGCTGAAAATCGAAGAAATACATGTACGGCGAAGGATTCAGCGCACGCAGGGCACGGTAGACATCGATCGGTCGAGCGGCCAGATCGACACTCATGCGCTGGCTCAGCACCACTTGCATGGCGTCACCAGCCAGGATGTACTCCTTGATTCGACCGACGGCGCGCTCGAAATCACGCTGCGCAAAACCGAAGTGGAAATCGTCCTCCTGCGGAATGGGCAGTGAAATCGGCGCCGGATAGCCGGGTGAGCCCGAGCGTAGACGATGAACCAACTGGTCCAGGCGGCGATTGGTCTGTTCCCATGCATCGTCCTGGTCCGGACTGGCGTGAACGACCAGGAACAGACGCCCGCTCAAGTTATCGAACACGGCCAATTCATCGACCTCCAACAGCAGAATGTCGGGGATGCCGAGCAGGTCCGCATTGTCTGAAAAATCCAGCCGGGGCTCGATCAACGCAACGGTCTCATAGCCGAAATAGCCGACCAGGCCGCCCAGAAACTTGGGCAGTTCCGGCAGCTCCGGGGCGCGCACCTCCCGGCGTATCTGCTCGATTTCAGTCAGCGGATCGACGTCGTATCTGGATTCGATGAGCCGCCCGTGATCCAGGATATCCAGTTGACGGCCCTGTACGCTGTACACGCGTGCGCACGGCAACCCGATGATGGAATACCGACCCCAGTTTTCGCCGCCCTCGACCGATTCGAGCAGAAAGGCATTGGGTCCGTCGACCAGCTTCAGGTAGACCGACAGCGGCGTATCCAGATCCGCCGCAACCGAACGCCAGACCGGAATCCGGTTATAGCCGTCAGCAACATGCTGGTTGAAGTGAGTGCGATCCACGGGGTCTTTGATCAATTAGCAGAACAAACGAGCGGCCGAGTTCAGACGCTGCCTGCACTGCGCATCTGCTCGATCACCTGACGATAGTTTTCGGCGTTGAAAATGGCAGAGCCGGCAACCAATGTATCCGCTCCAGCCTGGATGATGTCACCGGCATTATCCGTCTTTACGCCGCCATCCACCTCCAGGCGAATCGGGAATCCGGACTGTTCGATCATGGTTCGCGCCTGGCGCAGCTTTTCCAGCGAAGACGGGATGAATGACTGGCCGCCAAAGCCGGGGTTGACCGACATGATCAGTACCAGATCCACCTTGTCAATGACCCAGTGCAGTACATCCAGTGGTGTCGCCGGATTGAACACCAGACCGGCCTTGCAGCCCGATTCGCGGATCAAACCCAGCGTTCGGTCCACGTGCTCGGTGGATTCCGGATGGATACTGATGACACTGGCCCCGGCAGCTGCAAAATCAGGGATGATCCGATCGACCGGCTTGACCATCAGGTGAACATCAATCGGTGCGGTAATGCCATAGTTCCGAAGCGCCTCGCATACCATCGGGCCAATGGTCAGATTCGGCACGTAGTGATTGTCCATTACGTCGAAATGCACCCAGTCGGCGCCGGCTTCGAGCACCTGTTCCACATCCTCCCCCAGTCTGGCAAAGTCGGCTGACAATATGGAGGGCGCAATGACCAAAGGTTGCGTCATGTCAAATCATTCCTGTATTGGCTGGTTTCAATGCACTTTATAATCATTGCTCAATTCCCACTGAACGCACGACTGGCCGTCCCGTGACACAAACAACAGAACACTACCCTTCAGATTATCCCATCCCACCGCTTGAGCGTGTGCATCAGGGCAAAGTACGTGACATCTATCGAGTCGACGAACACCGGCTGCTGATGGTCGCGTCGGATCGGCTCAGCGCGTTCGATGTGGTCTTGCCCGATCCGATTCCGGGTAAAGGTGCCTTATTGAGCGCTGTTTCGCGCTTCTGGTTCGGCCAATTCGATGACTTGATTCGCAATCACCTGCTCGATGATCCGCTGGAACACGTCATCGATGACCCGGGCCTGGCTGAAGCCCTGGCGCCGCGCAGCATGTTGGTCAAGCATCTGAAGCCACTGCCGGTCGAGGCCATCGTGCGCGGCTACCTGGCCGGTTCCGGTTGGAAAGATTATCAACAGACAGGTGAAATATCCGGTATTGCATTACCCGAACGGCTGCAACAGGCAGCCCGCCTGCCGGAGCCGGTGTTTACTCCGTCGACCAAGGCACAGGCCAGTGAGCATGATCAGAACATCGATTTTGCGCGCATGAAAGACCTGATTGGCACCGAGATGGCCATCCGGGTGCGCGATATCAGCCTGGCAATCTATCTGCGCGCTGGTGGCTATGCGCGTGATCGCGGCATTATCATCGCCGACACCAAGTTCGAATTCGGCATCGATGACGACGGCCATCTGCATTTGATCGACGAAGTGCTGACACCCGATTCCTCGCGCTTCTGGCCGGAAAGCGAATGGCAGCTCGGCATCAGCCCACCGAGCTTCGACAAGCAGTTCGTGCGCGACTATCTGGAAACGCTGGACTGGGATAAGACCGCACCCGGACCGCACTTGCCACAGCGCATCATCGATCAGACCCTGGAGCGCTACCAGGAGGCCAGGCGGCGATTGATCGGCTGAGTTTCCAGCACGGCCGCGCTTTTTTTTCTGTGAACTTCCTATTCGACAGCTTGAGCTAAGATTGCACGAAAGAAAATATTATGTTCATGCTTTCATCTATCGACCCAATACTGCTGACGACGACCTTTGTTGGCCTGACTGCCATCATTGCGGTCCGCTACATGATGATTTCGGGCCTGTTCTACTGGCTGTTATGGGGTCGGTCGCAGGACAAGGTCCACGCCATGAAGCTGATGGAAGGCCAGCCAAAGCCCGGTATGGTACGCCGCGAAATCAGCTGGTCGTTGTTGTCTTCTTTCATTTACGCAGCACCAGCCGCGGTTGTCATTGAACTCTGGCGCGCCGGCGGCACGGCCGTCTACACCGACATCCATGCCTATCCACTCTGGTATGTGCCGGCCAGCGTATTGATCTACCTGTTTCTGCACGACACGTACTTCTACTGGACGCATCGCTTGATGCATCACAAGAAGCTGTTCAAGATCATGCACCGGGTGCATCACGAATCACGTCCGCCGACACCGTTTGCTTCGTTTTCGTTCCATCCGTGGGAGTCGGTGCTGGGTGCCTTTTTTTTGCCGTTGCTGGCCTTGTTCATTCCGATCCACGTCGGCGCCGTACTGTTCATCCTGACGCTGATGACGATCTGCGCCGTGCTGAATCACTCCGGCTATGAAATATTTCCGAAGTGGTGGCTCAGAGCCTGGCCCGGCAAGCACCTGATTAGCGCCGCTCATCACGATCTGCACCACAAACACGTGCGCTGCAATTACGCGCTGTATTTCCGCTTCTGGGACAAGGTCATGGGAACGGATCGAATGGAGCGGGACTACGATTTTCTGGACGAGCCGATCGAGGCCGAAAAAGCGACGGGCTGAATCGAATCTTGCCGATCAGGCAAACGCGGCGATAATCACCAGATACAGCCCGGTAATCAACAATCGTCCGAGCAGGCTCAATACCCCACCGGTTCGCCATTTCCGTTCGGCGAACCTTGTCCTGAACAGCGCCACGGCCGCTGCAATACTCAAGACCAGGCCCAGCCACCAGAACGAAAACGGAATACTGATCCAGTCTCCAGTCAATCGGCTGACAATCAGCAACATGCCGGCTGCGGTCACAATCACGAACAAGTCGAGGCGATCCGGCCGCCGTCGCGTCGACTTATCCTGGCTGTCTGCAGCCGCCTTGGGCTTGGCAAATACCCCGGTCAGCAGCGTCAGTGGTGCGATCACAATGCCCATCAACGCCATGCCAATGCCGAACCAGGATGACTCATAAGGCTCGAGCGGGGATGCCTCGGAACGAATCAGCACGTCCGCCAGCTGATCCGCATTGCCAGTGCCGTTGGTCAACACGACAATACCGAAATCACGGGCCGGCGCAAAGCCGAAATAGGTTCGAAATCCGCCGGTACCACCGTTATGCCAGAGCCATTGCTCACCCGCTATTTCCCGGTGTGAATAACCCAGCCCCAGCGTTCTGGAGCGCTCGCCGGTTGACTGCCCCGGACTGCGCTGCGCTTGTGCAACAAAATCTTGGTCGGAGCTCAAGCTGACTTCGATGAAATCCAGGAGCTGGCGTACGCTGGCAATCAAGCCGCCGGCTCCGAGATAGGCATCCAGATTCCAATGCGCTGCTGCCCGACCCTGGTTAAAGCCCTGCGCGAGCAAGGATGGATCTGCACGATCAGGCCCCAGGGCCATACCGTCAAGCTGCAGCGGCACCAGCACCCGTTCGGTCAGCAGCGTATCAAAATCCTGTCCTGACACCCCGGCCAACAGCTGGCTCAATAAGCCATAGCCAAGATTGGAATAGGCAAACGCCCCTTCGGCACTCAGTCGATCATCGCTTAGAAAAGCAACCGATTGAAAGATCTCCTCTGGCGTAGACCCTGCATAGGGGTCATCGGTAAACAAGCCGCGCATGACCGGTCCAGGATCCATGGCCAGGCGCGGCAGTCCGGACGTATGGGCTACCAGCTGCTCCAATGTGATCGCGCCTACGCGCTCGCTGAACGAATACTCATCGGGCGCGAGTTCGGCCACTGTATCGCTGTAGTCCACTTCGCCGTTCAGGGCCATTTCAGCCAACAGCAAGCCGGTAAACACCTTGCTGATGGAACCAATTTCAAACAGCGTGTCCTGATCCAGCGCAAGCTCGTCGCGGCCTGATATGCCATAGCTGTAAACCGCACGTCGCCCATTGTCGATCAGTCCGACCACGACGCCGGGTGCTAATTTTGATTCATCGACATATTCGCGCATGGCCTCGCGCACCTGATCTGGCTGTGGAATGATCAGCGTGTCAGCCTGCACGGCCGCACCAAAACAGGCCAGCAATAGTGATGGCAACAGACAATATTGGATAGCAATTGATTTCATGGGCAGCATCATAGCCATTTCAGCCTCGATCGTTGTGGCCATCTCGGCGGATACCGCCACCAGCTCAGCAACACTAACAGACCAAACATCGAGTAAGCCGCAATAAACACCCACCAGGGCAAATCAAAGAAAATCAGCCTGCCCAGCCAGTGCTGAATAAACGATTCCTGGTAGATCGATTGGCCTGCGGCCATGCGCAGCTGCTGCTCCCAGATGGTCAGTGGGCACAATTGACCCAGCCAGGTCTGGGCGATAACAAAACCGATCGTGACCAGGTGTGTCAGCCGGAACCACAAGTTGCGCGTCCATTGCCAGTTCTGACACCAACCGATCAGTACCAAAAGCTGGCCGAGTACCAGAAACAGCACGATGACGACGTGCAATGCCAGCATCAGATCGGCCCAGACTCCGGGCCATGGCACGCGGTCGTACCAGGCGAGATCCATCAAGGCAAGCTCAATCCTGCGCTGGCATCGCTGCGTCGTCGAGTTCCTGCGCTTTTTTATAGGCCGGACGTGCCATCACCTTCTTGCTGTACTCGACAAATACCGGGCGGGGTTCAATCGTCTCGAACTGCAGCCCCCAGCCGATCTGGGCACCCAGATACACATCGGCTGCGCTGAACTGATGACCGGCAATGTACTCGGAGTGTTCGATCGCTTGTTCGAGCGTATCGACCACCGCCTGCATGCTGCCGAAGCCCGACATTCTGCGTTTGTCCTCGGGCACGTCCAGGCCCATGCCTTTCATGGTCACAGCCGATTCAACCGGCCCGGCAGCAAAGAACAGCCAGCGGTAATAGGCAGCGCGTTGATTCAACGGTGGTGCCAGGCCGGCATCCGGGAACGCATCGGCCAGATACGCGCAGATCGCTGCGCATTCGGTCACGACGGTATCGCCGTGACGGATGGCCGGCACCTTGCCCATCGGGTTGATCGAGCTGTAGGGCTCGCTTTTCATCGCGGCGCCGTATTCGATAATCTCGGTTTCATAGTTGGTGCCGACCTCCTCAAGCATCCACCGCACAATGCGACCGCGTGACATCGGGTTGGTATAGAACGTAAGCGTATCGGTCAAGGGATTCTCCTAAATTCAGTGCTCAAGGATTACGCGTTATTTCAAATGAAATGAAAGCCTTCAGCGTGTATCGAAACTTCATCCTATCGCCCAATCATGACGGATTTCGTACGAGTGTATGAGCCGGTTTGTTTGGCGGAAAACGATTCTGAAGTGCTTGCTAGAATTAAACCATGACGACGCCTGCCCAATCCGACCGCCATCAATCGAGTGACGCTCCATCAACTCAGGGCTGGCGCTTCTGGATTGATCGAGGCGGCACCTTCACCGATATTATTGCCTGCTCTCCCAATGGCCAGCTGCAACAGTGCAAGCTGCTATCCGAGAACCCTGATCAATACGCTGATGCCGCGATCGAGGGCATTCGGCAGCTATTGGAACTGAAGACGGACCAGCCGATTCCTGCTGATCGGATCGAACATGTCCGGATGGGCACGACGGTCGCAACGAATGCACTGCTGCAGCGAAACGGCGAACCGACTGCATTAGTGATCACCCGCGGCCATCGCGATCTACTCAGCATCCGCCATCAAAGCCGCCCAGATGTATTCGCGCTCGATATACAGAAACCACAGCCTCTGCATGATGCTGTCGTTGAAATCGACGAACGCGTTGACGCACAGGGTCAAGTACTCAAGGCATTGGATCCTGATCAGGTCAGAGCGCAGTTGACTGGTCTACGCGGCAGCGGCATCAAGGCGCTGGCCGTGGTGTTGGTGCACGGTTATCGATTTCAGGATCACGAACTGGCCATCGGCCGAATCGCAGAAGAACTGGGCTTTGGGCAAATCAGCCTGTCGCATCAGGCCAGCCCTTTGATTCGACTGATCGGCCGGGCCGACACCACGATTGTCGATGCCTATCTGTCGCCGGTGCTGCGTCGCTATGCCAACCGGGTGGCCTCATCACTGGGTCAGGTTCCGCTTCAGTTCATGAAATCCGACGGCGGCTTGACCGAGGCCAGCCACTTCAGCGGCAAGGATGCCATTCTGTCCGGGCCGGCCGGTGGCGTCATCGGCTGCATCCAGACGGCCAAGCAAGCCGGCCTGGGCGAGGTCATTGGCTTCGATATGGGCGGCACGTCAACCGACGTCTGCCACTATGGCGGTGAGCTGGAGCGCAGCTTCGAGTCGGTCGTAGACAGCATCCACGTTCGGGTGCCGATGCTGGACATCCATACCGTCGCCGCCGGCGGCGGCTCGAGGCTGCACTTCGACGGCAGCCGGTATCGCGTTGGCCCGGATTCGGCCGGCGCCGATCCGGGGCCGGCCGCCTATCGCAAGGGTGGACCGCTGACCGTCACCGACTGCAATGTCATGCTGGGCAAGCTGCAGCCGGCGTTTTTCCCGGACACCTTTGGCCCGGACGCGAATCAGGCAATGGACATCAAGGCCGTATACGATCAGTTTGCCGAACTCCAGCAGACCATCTTCAAGGCCACAGGCGACGATCGGAGCCTGCACGAGGTGGCCGAGGGGTTTCTGCACGTTGCCATTACAACGATGGCCAACGCGATCAAGAAAATTTCGGTCCAGCGCGGTCGCGATGTCAGCCGCTATGCGCTGAATTGCTTTGGCGGTGCCGGTGGCCAGCATGCCTGCCTGGTGGCCGACGCACTCGGTATCGAAACCGTGTTGATTCACCCCCAGGCCGGCGTCTTGTCGGCACTTGGCATGGGTTTAGCTGACGTGACCGCGCACCGCGAATTTGCTGTCGGCCAACACTTGAATTCGCAGCTGATCGAATCACTCAAAATGAAATTCACTGCCGCCGAAGAACAGGCCATCGAGGAACTGCATACGCATCAGCAAAACAGTAATGAGATTGTCCTGGCACGGACCTGTCGCGTCCGCTATGCCGGTACCGATACTCACCTTGAGATCCCGTTTGAATCGAACGAGTCCATGCAGGCCGCATTCATCGAAGCCCATCGCAGCCGGTTCGGTTTCGCCATGCCGGATCGTGACCTTGTGATCGATGCCGGGCTGGTTGAGGCCATTGCAATTGGCACTCAGTCTGCAACCACTTCCGCTATTGATCCTGCGCGTTCTGCCGCTCAGCCGGTGCAGAGGGTCGAGACCTTCATGGCCGCTGTGCATCATCCAGCAACTCCGGTTTTTCTCAGACAAGCGCTGGCATCGGGACAGCGCGTTGATGGGCCCGCCCTGCTCGTCGAGCCAAATTCAACGGTGGTTGTTGAGCCTGGCTGGACGTGCAGGCTGGATCAGCACGGCAACCTGCGCATGAATCGAAGTACATCGAAACAAAAGCCCAAAAAATCAACCGAAGCCGATCCCGTGCTGCTGGAAGTCTTCAATCATTTGTTCATGGCGATTGCAGAGCACATGGGCGCCACGCTGCAACAAACCGCCTGGTCGGCCAATATCAAGGAACGTCTGGATTTTTCCTGCGCCTTGTTCGATGACCGCGGGCGTCTGGTGGCCAACGCACCGCACGTACCCGTGCATCTGGGCTCCATGGGCGAAAGCGTCCGCGCGGTCATCGACACATTTGGCGACGACATGCAGCCCGGCGATGCCTTTCTGCTCAACGACCCCTACCATGGTGGCACTCATCTGCCTGATCTGACCGTCGTCAGCCCCTGCTTCGGCGACGCCGATGAGCTGCTGTTTTTTACCGCCAGCCGCGCGCATCACGCCGATGTCGGCGGTATCACACCGGGTTCGATGCCGCCGGACAGCCAGCATATCGAACAGGAAGGTGTGCTGATTCGACCCATGCTTGCGGTCCGGGACGGCGAGTGGTGCCGCGAACCACTGAAGGAGAGGTTTACGGTCGGGCCCTACCCGGTTCGCAACCTGAAACAGAATTTCAGCGACCTCAACGCCCAGATCGCCGCCAATCATCGCGGCATTCAGGAACTGACCGCAATGGTCGAACAATACGGACTGCCGATGGTGCGGGCCTACATGCAGCACGTCCAGGACAACGCGGCCGAGCAGGTTGCACGCGCAGTGACCAAGCTGGAAAACGGTCATTGGGTCAAGAGGATGGACAACGGTTGCCGGGTTGAAGTCAAGGTCACTGTGGATCAAGACGCACGGCGCGCAACGATCGACTTCACCGGCACCAGCCCGCAGTCGGACGATAATTTCAATGCGCCCAGCGCCGTTACCCGCGCCTGCGTACTGTACGTGCTGCGCTGCCTGGTCGCTGACCAGATCCCACTCAACGATGGCTGCCTGGCCCCGATCGAGCTGATTATTCCCGAAGGCAGTCTGCTTGCTCCGGCCCACCCTGCAGCTGTCGTGGCCGGCAATGTCGAAACCAGCCAGGTCGTGACCGATGCGCTGCTGGCCGCGATGGGTATTCTCGCCAATGGCCAGAGCACGATGAATAACCTGACCTTCGGCAATGACCGCTATCAGCACTACGAAACCATCTGCGGCGGTGCCGGTGCCGGCGATGGAATTGACGGTGCCGATGCCGTGCATGTGCATATGACCAACTCACGGCTGACCGATCCGGAAATCCTGGAGACCCGCTTCCCGATTCTGCTTGAATCCTTCGGCATTCGACCGGACTCCAGCGGCGATGGTCAATGGCACGGCGGCAACGGCACCGAGCGTCGGCTGGTGTTTCGAGAAGACATGACCGTAGCGCTGCTGGCCAACGCGCGGCATGTAGCACCATCCGGGCTGAACGGCGGCGGTGATGGGGCGGTCGGCAAGGCCTGGATTGAACGCGCCGATGGCCACCTGGAACCGCTGGCCGGTACTGACCAGGTCGAGGTCCATGCAGGCGATCGGCTTTTACTGCTGACGCCCGGCGGCGGTGGCTTTGGCAAGATCGAAGCGAAACAGCGCACGCAGGCCCCCAAACCTTGTGACGATCCTGAGAAATGACCCAATCCAAACCGGACCGACTCCCCATGGACTTGCACCGGTATCTGCTGGAGACCACCCGGATCGCGGTGCTGACCGGTGCCGGCGTATCCGCAGAATCCGGCATCCCGACGTTTCGTGAAGCCCAGACCGGGCTTTGGAGCCAATACGACCCGATGACGCTGGCCTCGCCCGAAGGCTTTGCACAACAGCCTGATCTGGTCTGGCGTTGGTATCAATGGCGACGAGAACTGGTTGCAAAAGCTGCGCCGAATGCAGGCCACAAAGCGCTGGCCAGTATCCAGCAACACCTTCCAGAATTCACACTGATTACGCAAAACGTCGATGGCCTGCACCAGCAAGCCGGTTCAAGCGACGTGCTGGAGCTGCACGGCAATATTCACAGGACCGTCTGTTCTCGCACCGGCAGCGCCATTGAAGCATCCTGGCTCAGTGCGCACGCCGCTGCCGAGCCACCACCCTCCCCGCATCATGCCGATGGACTGGCGCGCCCGGACGTGGTCTGGTTCGGCGAGGCACTGGATGAGTGCACGCTGCAACAGTCCTTTGATGCAGCGCAGGACTGTGAGCTGATGATCGTCGCCGGCACCGCTGGCGTCGTGCATCCTGCCGCCAGCCTGCCGGTCATGGCGCAGCAGGCCGGAGCCCGTGTAGTAGACATCAACCCGGAGCACAACGAAATCAGCCGCATGGCCAATTGGTATCTTCAGGGCACCAGCGCACGCTGGCTTCCGGTTCTTGCAGCCACCCTGGAAAAGGAAAACCGTTGAGTCGATATGTACCGCAGGGCCCGAAACGCATCGTCTGCCTGACGGAGGAAACCACTGAAACGCTGTATCTACTGGGCCAGCAGCATCGCATTGTCGGCATCTCCGGCTTTACCGTTCGACCGCCACAGGCACGAAAAGACAAGCCGCGGGTGGCCGCGTTTACCAGCGCCAGGATCGACCGCATTGTTGAATTGAAACCGGATCTGGTGCTGGGCTTTTCCGATCTGCAGGCCGATATTGCAGCCGACCTGATCCGGCGCGGGCTTGCCGTTCACGTCTTCAATCAGCGCAGTGTTGACGGTATTTTCGACATGATTCAAACGCTCGGAGCACTGGTCAATGTCGCCACTGCTGCACAGGAATTGATTGGCACATTACAGCAGAATCTTGAGCAGGCACAGCGCCAGGCAGAACAGCTGGCATTCCGGCCGCGCGTCTACTTCGAAGAATGGAACGAGCCGCTGATTACCGGCATCCA
Source organism: uncultured Pseudomonadota bacterium (assembly GCA_937138395.1). Taxonomy (GTDB): domain Bacteria; phylum Pseudomonadota; class Gammaproteobacteria; order Xanthomonadales; family Wenzhouxiangellaceae. The sequence continues at coordinate 3,330 of CAKZPB010000119.1, read as the reverse complement.
GTGGGTGTCCGAACTGGTCGAACTGGCCGGTGGGCGGGACTGCTTCGCTGCGCTGGCGCAGCAGGCGGCCGCCAGCGGACGCATTGTTACAGATCCGGATCAAGTCATCGAACAGAATCCCGATATCATCATCGGCTCCTGGTGCGGCAAGAAGTTCCGGCCAGCACAGGTGCGTGACCGGCCGGGTTGGCATCGGATATCGGCAGTCCAGCAGGACCAACTTCACGAAATCAAGTCCTGTGACATCCTGCAGCCCGGCCCTGCTGCCCTGGGCGATGGCCTGCAGCAGCTGGTCAACATCATTCAGCGCTGGTCCCTTCTGCAGAGTGGTCGTCGCGTTACAGCGCGCTGTTGATCGGCGCGTTTTATACTAGATGGCTATTCGCATCCAGCCTGGAGTACTCAGATGGCTCAATCCATGCGCGCCTTGGTCAAGGCCGAATCGGCCGCAGGCATCACCATGCGGGAAGTGCCGCGCCCCACTGCAGGGCCTGGCGAGGTTCTGGTCAAGCTCGAAAAAACAGCGATCTGCGGTACCGATTTGCATATTTACCAGTGGGATGACTGGGCCCAGCGTACGATCAAACCACCGCTGGTCATCGGCCATGAGTTCGTCGGTCACATCGTCGAAATCGGCGCCGGCGTCAAAGGCTACCAGGAAGGCCAGCGCGTGTCGGCCGAAGGCCATATCGTGTGCGGCGTTTGTCGTAACTGCCGTGCCGGCAAGCCGCATCTGTGTCCGCACACCATCGGTATCGGCGTGCATCGCGACGGCGGCTTCGCCGAATACGTTGTCGTCCCAGCGACCAATCTATGGCCGATTCCAGATGAAATTCCCAGCGAGCTTGCCGCGTTTTTCGACCCCTTCGGCAACGCGGCGCACTGCGCGCTCCAGTTCGACCTGGTCGGTGAAGACGTGCTGATCACAGGTGCCGGACCGATCGGTATTATTGCCGCCGGCATCGCCAAGCACGTCGGTGCGCGCCATATTGTCATCAGCGACATCAACGATTACCGACTGCAGCTGGCCGCGGACATGGGGGCAACCCGCACCATCAACGTCAAGAACGAGCGGTTGCTGGACGTGATTGACGAACTGGATATCGACGGTTTCGACATCGGCATGGAAATGTCCGGCAATGCTCAGGCCTTCAACGACATGCTCAAAGCCATGTATCACGGTGGCCGCGTAGCCATGCTCGGCATCCTGCCGAACGGCGCCGGCATCAACTGGGACGACGTCATCTTCAAGGGTCTGAAAATGCACGGCATCTACGGGCGTATCATGTACGAAACCTGGTACAAGATGACCCAGATGCTGCTGACCGGCTTCCCGCTGGAAAAAGTGTTGACCCACCAGATCGCGATCGACGACTACGAAACCGGCTTTGACCTGATGGCTCACGGCAAGTGCGGCAAGGTTGTCTGCGACTGGACCGGTGATATCAAAACCGCCGCTTGATTCTGCTGCGAATCATCAGGATGTGCCAGTAACGGCTAAAATCAGTGAAACCGCAGATTACACAGATTGGTTTATAAAACTTTTGCAAATTATTGATAACACTAGATTCCAATCTGCGTCAATCGGCGTAATCTGCGGTTAATCAAGCTTTTTATAAGGAAACGCTATGTCCAAGTCTCATTTCCACGACCGCCTGAACGCCGAGCTGGCCGAGATTGACGAGGCCGGGTTGTACAAGCGCGAGCGCAGCATCACGACCCCGCAGCGCGTCGAGATCGAGACGGATGAAGCCGGCGATGTGTTGAATTTCTGCGCCAATAACTATCTTGGCCTGGCCGATGATTCCAGCATCATCGAAGCCGCCAAGACCGCGCTGGACGAGCATGGCTTCGGTATGGCCTCGGTGCGCTTTATCTGCGGCACGCAGGATCTGCACAAGAAACTCGAGCGCGTTATTGCCGACTTCCATGGCAAGGACGATACGATTTTGTATGCTGCCTGCTTCGATGCCAATGGCGGCCTGTTCGAACCGCTGCTGAACGCCGAAGACGCGATCATCTCCGATGCACTCAATCACGCCTCGATTATCGACGGCGTCCGGCTGTGCAAGGCCGAACGCCATCGCTACCCGAATTCGGACATGACCGCGCTGGAAGACGCACTGAAGAAAACCCAGCACAAGCGTACACGCCTGATAGCGACCGACGGCGTATTCTCGATGGACGGCACCGTGGCCAAGCTGGACGAAATCACGGCGCTGGCCGAGCAGTACGACGCGCTGGTCATGGTCGATGACTGCCACGCGACCGGTTTCTTCGGCCCGACCGGGCGCGGTTCGCCCGAGCATCATGGCGTACTGGACAAGGTCGACATCATCACCTCGACGCTGGGCAAAGCGCTGGGCGGCGGCATGGGCGGCTTCACGGTGGCCAGCCAGCCGGTCATCGATATTCTGCGTCAGCGTTCACGACCTTACCTGTTTTCCAATTCGCTGGCACCACCGCTGGTGGCCGCCAGCCTGCGCGTGTTCGAGCTACTGAACGAATCGGCCCGACTGCGCGAAAAACTGGTCGAAAACACCGCTTTTTTCCGCAACGCCATGCTCGATGCGGGCTTTGACATCAAGCCCGGTGATCACCCGATCGTGCCGGTCATGCTGTACGACGCCCCGTTGGCCCAGAAAATGGCCGATGAACTGCTGAAAGAAGGCGTGTATGTGATCGGTTTCTTCTATCCGGTGGTTCCGAAAGGCGAGGCCCGCATCCGTTTGCAGATATCCGCAGCACATGAGCCCAGCCACCTGCAGCAGGCTGTCGATGCCTTTGTCCGCGTTGGCCGTCGCCTCGGCGTAGTATCCTGATCCGGTACTGAAGCAGCAGACCCGAACTCATGGGCCAGATTACGCTTGCCGAATGGATCGTTGTTGGGGGTACCGGCCTGGTGGTATCGCTTGCCGTGATCTTTCACTATGAAGTCATAGCAGCCCTGAATCGCTGGGTCGAATTCCGCAACCGCAAGGCCCTGATCGGGCACCCACACCGCACCACCCTGCTGGCGGTCATGTTCGGGCTGATCGTCGCACACGTTGTCGAAATCTGGCTGTTTGCCGTCATGTACTGGCTACTGATCGAAATCGGCCAGTTCGGTCTGGTCCAGGGCTATGACGACTACGTATTCTTCGACTACGTCTATTTCTCGGCAACGACCTACACCACCGTCGGCTGGGGTGACCTGAATTCCACCGGCCCGGTCCGCTTCCTGGCCGGCACCCAGGCCCTGGTCGGCTTCATGTTGATCACCTGGTCGGCCTCGTTCACCTACCTGATGATGGCGCGCATGTGGAGCGTGGACGGGAAGAGCGAGCTGTA
>CAKZPB010000118.1 GCA_937138395.1 uncultured Pseudomonadota bacterium | reverse complement strand
CCCTTCCAGAATGCAACATAGTTGCGGATGTTGTCAGCCTCCGGCTTGGTATCGCGGTAGACCCAGGCGGCGTTTTCGTTGGTTTTGCCGTTGGCCTCGATATGAAAATAGTTGGCTTCGCCTTTCCAGCCGCACCAGGACGTGTGGTCCGAGTCGGTCAGGTGATCCATCTTCAGGCTGTCGGGCGGAAAATAGTGGTTGTTTTCGACCACGATGGTGTCATCGCTATCGGCGATCAGTTCGTTGTTCCAGATGGCTTTCATGGCGTCCTCGTTTCAGTGGCAATCCATTCCAATTGTTCGTCGGCGATGCGGAGTAATCCCTGCTCTTCGCCGGCTGCCATCATAGACCAGGCCTGTTCACGCGCCTGGTTTGGCCTGATCTGCTGGTTCAAGCCAAGGATCGGTGTCAACCAGTCCAGGGCGATTACGATCGGACCGCCGCCTTGCAGGTTCAAATTTCGTACCTTCGGCTGCCATTGCCCCTCAAGCTGGAATTGCTGATCCAGATTCAGCGTTGATGGTTCCAGCGTCAGACCGGATTGAACCAGCTGCTGCCAGGCGCTCAACAAACCAAGGCCTGCCATCTGTGCCTGCAAGCTGTCCGGTGCGGCACGATTCATTTCGCCGAGTGACTCCATCAGACTGGCCGCGGCCGCGGCATCAATGGTTGACCATTGCATCGACAGTCGACTGGCTGGTTGATTCGGGCGTTGACTATCGATCGTCACATGCCATCCGCGTGTGGCCTCATCGATCCAGCGCCAGTCGCTGTCGATATGCACGTCCTGTAGCTTGAGCTGGTTGCCGAGTGGGTCGCTGAATACCATGGTTGTTGCATTGGCGCTCAGCTTGAGCCCCTGGCCGCGGAGGCCGGACAACTGGATCTCCAGGTTGCCGATCTGATTCGGCGCCTGACTGGTCCAGCGCATCCCCGTGCTGCTGGCCTGAATTTCCAGCAGGCCGAGCCCGCCGAGTCGTCCATCCAATGCAATCACGCCAGCGGGTTCGGTCAGCCGCAGCTCACCAGTGCCCGTCAACCATGCACCCTGCCACCACGGCACGTGCTGAAACGTCAAATCAAGCTGCTCGGTCGGGCTTCTGGCCGTGAGCGAGGTGCTGAACCAGCCGCGCTGGATGACCGGCATGGCGTCGGGCCAGCTCTCTTCAAGCGACTGCCGGAGTTGCCCCGGTAACCAGGCGCTGATCAGACCCGGCACGACCAACAGTCCAGTCGCGACTACAAGCAGCAGTACCAGCATCCATTTCTTCATAGTCCGAACTCTACCCGTACAACGCCGTCAAGATGCGAGCGTCTGACCTGGGTGCCAGATCATGCCCGATATAATGAGTTGATGTTAGCGAAACGAAACCAACCGTGACCCGACCATTCAACCCGTGGACGCCGTCCATCGAGCAGCAGGTGCTGGATCGACTGGCGGCAGGCGCCGAGCAACTCGATCTCGAGCTGAGCGGTGCGCAGCGCCAGCAGCTGCTCATTTACTTGAAGCTGATGAGCCGCTGGAACCAGGCGTATAACTTGACTGCAATCAAGCAGCCGATGGCAATGGCCGAACGCCACCTGCTCGACAGTCTCAGCATTGCCCGATGGATCGAGGCCGACGAGCTGCTGGATGCCGGCACCGGGGCGGGCCTGCCGGGTATCCCCCTGGCGATCGTTTTTCCCGACAAGCACGTTCGACTGGTCGACAGCAATGGCAAGAAGATTCGCTTTGTGCGCGCAGCCATCCGCGAACTGCAGCTCGAACAGGCAGAAGTAATTCAATCCCGCCTGGAGGATCTTGCGCCGGATGTCGATCTGCAAGCCGTTGACATCACCTGTCGCGCGCTGGCCTCGTTGACGCAGCTGGTTGAATGGAGCCAGGCATGGCTCCTGCGTGGCAGCCGTCTGCTGGCCATGAAGGCGGAGTTGCACGATTCGGAACTACGCGCCGTGCCGGATGATTACAATGTGCAGCTTGAACCACTGAATTCGGTTTCAGCATCGGGCGCGGCACAGCCACCGCGTAGCGTGGCAATCATCACTTGTGCCGCCCCCGATGATGCGAACCTTGGAGCGTAGGTAATTTGAGTAAGAAGGCCCACATTGTCGCCCTGGCCAATCAGAAAGGCGGCGTCGGCAAAACGACGACGGCGCTGAATCTGGCGGTCGGCCTGAGCCAGTTCAAGCGCAGGGTGCTGCTGGTCGATATCGACCCGCAGGGCAACTGCACGACCGGCATCGGCGTCGAACTGGCGCCGGGGCAATTGACGACCGCCGAGGTGTTGACCGACGAAGCCAGCATCGGCCAGGCACGCGTGCGCGCCGAAACTGCCAATGTGGATATCGTGCCCGGTAACCAGGACTTGACCTCGGCCGAAGTGGGTTTGATCGAGCGCGAGGAACGATCGAATTACCTCAGAGAAGCGCTGATGATGGTCGAGGATGAATACGACGACATTCTGATTGATTGCCCGCCGGCGCTGAACGTGTTGACGCTGAACGCACTGACCGCCGCGGATGCAGTGCTGATCCCGATGCAGTGCGAATACTATGCGCTCGAAGGGTTGAGCGCGCTGGTCGATACCATCGAGCAGATCCAGTCCTCGGTCAACCCGCGGCTTCAGATCGAAGGCCTGGTGCGGACCATGTACGACATGCGCAACAACCTGTCCGGCGCCGTGTCGCGCCAGCTGCAGGAAAACTTTGGCGACAAGCTCTACCGAACCATCATTCCGCGTAATGTGCGCGTCGCAGAATCGCCCAGCTACGGCGAATCGGTCCTGACGTACGATCCTGAGTCGCGCGGCGCCATTGCCTATCGCGGGCTGGCCGGTGAGTACATCAACCGCCGGCGTCAGCAGGGGCACTACTGATCATGGCCAGCCGCAAGAAAGCGCCGTTGGGCAAGAACCTGAATGCACTGCTCGGCAAGGCCCGCAGCAGCAGTGAGTCAGCCAAAACTGAAACCGACAGTACTGCAGACGGTACGCTGCGTCACCTGGATCTGGACCAGATTCAGCCCGGCGAATACCAGCCGCGCACCGGCATGGATCCGGAACGCCTGGAAGAGCTGGCCGATTCGATTCGCGCCCAGGGCGTGGTGCAGCCGGTCGTCGTGCGGGCACTGAAAGGCGGTTCCGGCTATGAGCTGATTGCCGGTGAACGCCGCTGGCGTGCGGCGCAGCTGGCCGAGTTGAAGCAGATTCCAGCCGTCATTCGCGATGTGCCGGATGAAGTCACGCTGGCCATGGCGCTGATTGAAAACATTCAGCGCGAGAACCTGAACCCGATCGAAGAAGCCACCGCCGTCAAACGCCTGATCGAGGAGTTTGAATTGACGCATGCCGAGGCGGCCGTCAATGTCGGTCGATCGCGGACTGGCGTGACCAACCTGCTGCGCTTGCTCGAACTGGAACCGGAAGTCCGTGCACTGGTCGATCAGCGCAAGCTTGATATGGGCCATGCGCGCGCACTGCTGGCGCTGAAGGGCCAGGATCAGCGCGCCGCCGCACAGCAGATCATCAACCTGCAGTTGTCCGTGCGCCAGACCGAGGCGCTGGTCAAGCGCCTGAAGTCCGGCCAGGATCCACAGCCGAATAAGACCAATAAAAATCCGGATATCGAACGACTGGAGCAGGAGCTGACCGAACAGCTCTGTGCGCCGGTATCGGTCAAACACAGCAGCAGTGGCAAAGGCAGTCTGACCATTCGCTACACCAGCCTGGATGAACTCGACGGCATTCTGGATCACCTGCGGAAATGAACGTCTTTACTGCAGCAGCCGGGGGGATCATCCGGCTGCTTGCAGTCAGCGTGTTGCTATTGTCCTGCAGCCCACTGGCCGCCCAGTTGTATGTCGCGACCACAGGCAACGATCAGTCTGGCGATGGCAGTCTGAATAATCCCTGGGCCACGATCACCCATGCGGTCGACAATGCCACCGGTGGTGATCTGATTCTGGTGCTGCCCGGCACCTACAACGGCCGGCAGAGCCTGCGCCAGCAGTTCAACCAGCCGGTCACGATTCGTTCGCAAATCCCGTATGCCGCCAAGCTGCGCCACAATGCGGGTGCCGCGCTGATTTCCTATGAAGGCCTGAACATTGTTGTTGAAGGCTTCGATATCGCTCATGCGCCCGACAACACCGGCGGGCTGGTGGTGCAGGTGCAGGATCTGCTCGGGGCGTTCAACGGCAGCAACAGCGGTACTGACCCGGTCGTGTCCGGTATTGTGTTTCGCAACAACATCATCCACTCCAGCACCAACAATGACCTGCTCAAGATCAATAACGGTGCCGAGCGGGTGCTGGTCGAGGGCAATCTGTTCTTCAATCCGTTCGGCTCGGATGAACATATCGATATCAACAGCGTGGTTGATGTAGTGGTCCAGGACAACGTGTTTTTCAACACCTCGGCACGACCGAACACGAGCTCGTTCATCGTCATCAAGGACAGCAACGGCACCAGTGACACGGTGCTGGGCAGCGAAGACATCACCGTGCGGCGTAACGTGTTCCTGAACTGGTACGGCAGCACCGGACAAAGCTTTGTCCGGCTTGGCGAGGACGGCACGGCCAACTTCGAGGCCATCGATGTGCTGGTCGAAAACAACCTGATGCTGGGCAATTCGCCGGCGCGTATGCGGACGCCATTGACGGTCCAGGGTTCGCGTGACGTGATCTTCCGTAACAACTCGCTGATAGGTGATATGCCTTCGCTGAGCTTTGCCGGTCGGTTGATCGCCAGCCCGGCCAACCCGCCGAACCAGAATCTGATCATCACCAACAACATCTACGCCGACCCGACCGGCACGATGGGCAGCGAGCAGTTTATCGGGGTGGATCTGTTCGATGCGCCGGCCGGGCAAACGGCCACGGCACTGCTGGATCGCAACCTGTACTTCAACGGGCCGAATCCGATTCCCCAGGATGCCGGCCAGGCGCTGACGTTCAGCGATGACGCGAGCGCGCTGGTCGGCGATCCGCTGCTGCCCGAACAGGCTGGACTGGTCGTGCCAGTCTGGGATGGAAGTGATTTTGCCGATGGCTCGAATACGATCCGCGAAGTGTTTTTGAGCCTGGTCGAGCAGTATGGTCGGCCTGGTCTGTCCAGCCCTGCAGTTGATGCGGCCGATCCGTTGAGCTCGTCACCTGAGGACATTCTCGGCCGCATCCGCGGCGATCAGCCCGATCTCGGCGCACTCGAACTGGATCCACTCGATACGCTATTTATCGATGGCTTCGAATCACCTGCATTCATTCAGGCATTCAACCGGGCCGTACATCACGGGCTTGCACTTGAGCCAGGACTATTGATTGGTAATGTCGCTACGCAGTGAATCCAGCCAGCCGGATTGAAAGCCAAGTGCTGCGGCCTGGTCCAGCACGTCCAGCGCTCCATCCGGCTGATCCAGTTCACCGAGCACAATCGCGAGGTGGCCGTAGGCATCTACGTGACCCCAGGTCGGCTGCCACGGTTTTGACGGATCTGGCGTCTGCATTTCCAAAGCGGAAATTGACCGCCGCAGTCTGCGCTCGGCCCGGTCAATGTCGCCACCCCACATGACCGGTTTGTTGTAGTCGCTGACGGCCGCCAGCATCAGCACGCGCGGGTTGTCGGGTGCAATCAGGATGGATTCATCCTGTATGGTGCCGGCCTCACTGCCATAGCGCATGGCTGCGGACGTGTTGCTTGCCGCCAACCGGCCCAGGCAGGAGGCCAACAGCGCGTGTGACTCACCGGAGTTTTCTCCGTTGTTAACGGCGGCTTCGGCCTGCTCCTTGCAGACCATCATCTGGTGATGCTGGCTCTCGCCTTCGGGTTCAAGCAATATTGCCCGGAAGGCGATATAGGCCCGCCAGTAGTGCTGCCATTCAGGCTGCTCGCTTTGCCAAAGGGCAATGCGGTTGTCCAAGGCTTGCAGCGCTTCAGCATCGCCGTTTCCTATCGATTGATCAACCTGGTCCTGAATAGTGCTCCAGTGAGGTTCGACTGCCATGAGTTGATCCAATCCACTGAGCAAGATAAATCCAACAATGATGAACCGCATCGGGTGCTCCTGTCGAGGGTACAGGTCAACTGTAGCCTTCATCTTCAGGCGCGAACAGTGACAGCGGTGATCAATGCGGTATGACACTTGTCACTGGTATGCCGACTCATCACTTACTATAGTCGGTGTTACTAAGAATCCATTGAACTTCGCGGACGATTATTGCGTTACAACATCATGCAGCCCCTGAACACGACGAGCCAACGGCCATGAGCACGAACGACGATCTGATTGATCGACTGAAGATTGATGACAGTGCGCGCGAATCGAGCGAGGCAGGACGACCCTGGCTGATCATGTTGTTCGTTCTGGTGTTTGCAGCAACGGCAATCGCTGCCTACGTGTTTTGGTATCTGCCCAGTCGTGCGTTGGAAGTCTCGCTGGTTTCCCCCGTCATGATCGAAACCGGTGAACGCGCGCCGGTTGCATCGGTACTGGATGCATCCGGGTTTGTGGTTGCGCGGCGGCAAGCTACAGTGGCCGCCGAGGTAACCGGCAAGCTGACCGAAGTACAGGTCGAGGAGGGCATGCGGGTCGAAGCCGGTCAGGTCCTGGCACGGCTCGATGACGCGACCGAGCGGGCACGGCTGGAATTATCCCGTGCACGACTGGCTTCGGCCGAACGCACGGTGCGCGAAATTCAGGTTCGCTTGAACGATGCTGAACGCACACAGGATCGCGTGAACCAGCTGCGCCAGCGCGAGCTGGTCAGCCAGGCCGACCTGGACCAGGCCGATACAACGGTCAACAGCCTATCGGCGCAGTTGGATAGCGCACGACAGCAAGTGCAGGTCGCGCGCCGTGAGGTCGAGCTGCAGCAACAATTACTGGATGAATTGACGGTGCGGGCGCCGTTTGCCGGCGTGGTCATAGCCCGGGCCGCGCAGGTTGGTGAAATGGTGTCGCCGATTTCAGCCGGCGGCGGATTTACCCGGACCGGCATCGCGACCATCGTCGATATGGGTTCGCTGGAAATCGAAGTGGACGTCAACGAAAGTTTTATCGATCGGGTCTCGCCCGGGCAGGATGTGGTAGCTATTCTCGACGCGTATCCCGACTGGAACATTCCAGCTGAGGTCACCACCGTCGTGCCTGCAGCTGACCGGCAGAAGGCCACCGTGAGGGTTCGCGTCGGGTTCATCGCGCTGGATCCGCGCATCCTTCCGGACATGGGCATTCGGGTGCGCTTTCTCGAAGAACGCGAGCCCAGCGCCGGCAATTCCGTGCAGGCGCGCGCCGAGCTACCAGCGCTGCCTGCGCACGCGCTGATCGAGCAAAACGGGCGCGACTTCATCTTTATCGTGGAAAATAACGTGGTCGAGCGCCGCGCAGTTCGTCTGGGCGGTACCCGCGATGACTTGACGTTGATTGTTGCCGGTCTTTCAGCGAATGAGCGCGTGGTTGCCCAGGCCAGCGACCTCGACCTGGCCGAAGGCGATCGGGTTCGGATCAAAGACTGAGCCATCAACAAGCCAATAGATTGGAGAACATGGATGAATGATGCCGCAAAGCAAGCCGGGACAGACCAGCGTCCGATCATCGAAGTTTCGGGCGTAACAAAATCCTTTCGCAAGGGCCGCGAGCAGGTCGAAGTGCTGCACCAGCTCGATCTGAATATCGAGCGCGGTGAATTCTGCGCCATGATGGGCCCTTCGGGTTCGGGTAAAACGACGCTGCTGAATCTGATCGGCGGCCTGGACCGTCCCACGGCTGGCCAGATTGCCGTCAGCGGGCAGCGCATCGATCAGCTGACTTCCCGCCAGCTGGCGAAATGGCGCTCGAACCACGTCGGCTTCATTTTTCAGTTCTACAACCTGATGCCGGTATTGACCGCACAGCGCAACGTCGAACTGCCGCTGCTGCTGAAGAAGATGTCCGGCAAGGAGCGCAGTCAGCGCGCACGCACGGCGCTCGAAATTGTCGGCCTGCAGGATCGTGCCAGGCACTTGCCGCGTGAACTGTCCGGTGGTCAGGAACAGCGCGTAGCGATTGCCAGAGCCATTGTCAGTGATCCGGACGTGCTGCTGGCCGATGAGCCGACCGGCGATCTGGATCGTGAAACGGCCAGTGAAATTCTGGACTTGCTGAAGACGCTCAACCAGCGCCACGACAAGACCATCCTGATGGTCACGCATGACCCGGTTGCAGCCGACTATGCCAGTCGCACCGTGCACATGGACAAGGGCCGACTGGCCGATGCGGTGCCAATGAAGAGTGCCGGCGGAGCGCAGTGATGGGCACCTTTCACCTGATTCGCAAGAACCTGACACGCAAGAAACTGCGCACGACGTTCACGCTGCTATCGATCATCATCGCCTTTTTATTGTTCGCGCTGCTGGGCGGTTTGAGTCGGGCATTCTCGCTGGGCGTTGAACTGGCCGGTGCGGATCGCCTGGTAACCATGCATCGGGTGTCGTTCATACAGCCGATCCCGGTCAGTTATGTCAATCGGATTCAATCCATTGAAGGCGTTGAAACCGCGCTGCACCAGACCTGGTTCGGGGCCTACTATCAGGACAATCGTCAGCAGATGGGCCTGTTCCCGACCGATCTGGAAACCTTTCGCGAGGTTTATCCGGAATATTCGATTCCGGATGACCAATGGCAGCGTCTGCTGAACAATCAGACCGGTATCCTGGTCGGCCAGGCCATGGCAGAAGACTATGACTGGGAGGTCGGCGACCGGATTCCGATGTTTTCCAGTATTTTTCCGCAGCAGGACGGATCGTTTTCCTGGGACATGGATGTCGAGGCCATTTTTACCGGCAGCGGCAATAACGCCGATGAAATGCAGATTTTCATGCACTACGACTATTTCAACGAGGCCAGAGCCTTTGGCACCGATACGGTCGGCTGGATCGTGACCAAGATCGAAGACCCGGATCAGGCCGACCAGGTGGCTGAGGCGATTGATCAGCGCTTTGCCAATTCGCCGACTGAAACCAAGAGTTCGACCGAGGCCGGGTGGACGGCCAGCTTTGCCGCCCAGATCGGCAATATCGGTCTGATGGTTCAAATGGTGCTGGGCTGCGTGTTTTTTACCCTGTTGCTGATCACCGGCAACACCATGGCCCAGGCCGTTCGTGAACGGACCTCGGAGTTGGCTGTCCTGAAAACCATCGGTTTTAGCGATCGCCGCGTGCTGTGGATGGTGCTGGGCGAGAGCCTGCTGGTTGCAATCATCGGCGGCGTAATCGGACTGTTGCTCGGCTACCTGTTCATTCAGGGCGCGGCCAATGCACTGTCTCAGTTTCTTCCGGGCCTGGCGATGTCATGGGACGCGGCACTGATCGGGCTTGTCTTGGCCGCTGGGCTGGGTGTGGTGACCGGCATTCTGCCGGCCTGGCAGGCCGGACGGCTTAAAGTCATCGATGCACTCGCACGAGGCTGAGAAGCCGAAATCAACAAAGGATCATCATCATGGGACAGACCATTGCAATTACGCTACAGAGCCTGCGCAGTTTGCCGAGCCGAATCGGCCCGTCACTGGTGGCCATTATCGGCGTGGCCGGCGTGGTCGCGGTACTGGTTGCCGTGCTGTCGATGGCCAGCGGATTCCGCGAAACCCTGAGCGGTGCTGCGCGCGAAGACAATGTCGTTGTGTTGCGCTCCGGTTCGAGCTCCGAGCTGGATTCGGGCTTTGACGGGGAACAGTCGCGGCTGATTGCGCAGTCAGAAGACCTGGCGTTGGTCTCGCGCGAAGTCTATGTCATGGTCGATATCCCGAAAAAGGGCACTGGCAGCATGTCCAACGTGCCGTTCCGCGGCGTGGAGGCCGACGCGCCGGCCATCCGCCAGAATTTCGAACTGGTCGAGGGGCGCATGTTCGAGCCCGGTCGCAAACAGGTGATTGCCGGAATCGGCGCAGCAGGTCAATTTGAAGGCCTGGTGCCCGGTACGACGCTGGAATTCGGCACCGAGCGCTGGGATGTCGTTGGGGTGTTTACGGCCGACGGCGGCGTGGCGGAATCCGAGCTGTGGACCGATGCGCCGGTTCTTCAGGGCGCGTATCGCAGAGGCAATAACTTCTCGATCGTCTATGGCCAGCTGCAGGATCCCGATGCCTTCAATGCCTTCAAGGACACGCTGACCAGCGATCCACGGCTGTCGGTTCAGGTTGAGCGGGAAACCGACTATTTTGCCGCCCAGTCCGAAATATTGTCTACTTTTATTTCCGTCATCGGCTACTTCATCGCGATCCTGATGGCGCTCGGGGCCATGTTTGGGGCGCTGAATACCATGTACTCGGCGGTATCGGATCGCTCGCGTGAAATTGCCACGTTGCGCGCGCTGGGCTTTGCGCCGAGATCCATTGTGGTGTCGGTCATGATCGAAGCGTTTGTGCTCGCGCTGATCGGCGGCTTGATTGGCGCGCTGCTGGCCTATCTGCTGTTCAACGGCCTGACCGTATCGACGTTGAACTTTGCCAGCTTCACCCAGGTCGTGTTCGCGTTTGCCGTCACGCCGGACCTGCTGATCCAGGGCATCGTACTGGCCCTGATCATCGGCCTGATCGGCGGCCTGGCCCCGGCCATCCGCGCTGCACGCATGCCGATTGTGACTGCGCTCAGGGAATAATCAATTTTGAATCTCAAGCGGGCTTCACTGAGTGGAGACAGCTTGCGGTCGGAGATGCACGCCAAACAGCGGATGCAGCCAGCGCATTCGGCGGATGATGAATTCATGGATCAACGCACAGCCTGCGATGGTGCCGAATAGCACCAAGCTGGCCTCCAGCCAGCCGGGCAGGTTCAGCGGAATCAGCCAGAAAGCCAGCGGAATGATCAGACTCTGATGCAGGATGTACCACGGATAGACGGCCTGGTTGGCGTAGGATAGCCAGCGATAGGGGCGGTTCAGGTAGACCTTGCCATAGCCAAGGATGGCTAGCAGTGCACACCACATATATAGGATATGCGCACTATCGGAGATGGCGGTCCAGTTGATGTCGGGCAGTTCAGCGGCTTGTTCAGGGGTAATGCTGCGCCCCAGCACGCGCAAGGCCATGTATACCATCCAGCCGAACAGCGCCAGGCCGAACGTCCACCGGCGCAGGTCAACCACATGCTCCCAGAACCGTTGACTTCGCGCCACGGCCACACCGAACAGAAACATGAACAGGTATTTGCTGTGCGCATACCAATCGTCGATCAGGGCGTGATTCGTGTCATAGATCGGCTCGAGCACATACAAGCCATAGAACAGCCACGGCAGTGGTAGCAAAATAACGACCCAGCCGGCCCAGCGACCAGGAGCCAGCCAGCTAGTTTTCAGTATTCGCAGCACCGGTAAACGGAACAACGCAACAAGACCGGCCAGGACCAGGCTGTAGACCCAAAGGTAGGCCAGGTACCACAGATGATTCCAGGTCACGCCGTATTCAGCACCCGCAAAGCCACCGTCGGGCCAGGGTTGTAGCATCAGGTAGCGCTGCATGAACGCGATATATCCGGGCTCAACAGCACCGTTGCTCAGTGCTTCATAGTAGGCCTGGACTGAGACGATAAAAAGCATTCCGAAGATCAGCGGCATTAATAACCGCAGGCTGCGACGCGCAAGGATGGTCCATGGCCGGGATACCAGTGAACTCATTCCGATCGCGATGCCCGAGATCAGAAACAGCAGGCTCATGCGCCAGCGGTTGCTGGTAATCATCGGCCACTGCAGCCACTCCCACTGATGCGGGCTCTTGATGTGAAAGCCCCAGTCATAGACGTAGACCATGCCTGTGTGGTAGAGGATCAGCAGCACGAAAGCGCCGACGCGCAACGTGTCGATGTCGTGTCGCCGTTCTGATTTCATGAGCCATTTCCTTATATGCAATTCTCAGCATGGTTGAAAACCAATACCGATTTCAATCGCCTGGGGACCAACCGACCCCAACCAGGGACAAACGGCGGTGGCGTGGGACCTCCAATCACCGTACTATTTTGCCTATGAGTGTTTCCGGCCCTGAACTGTTGCAGCGCTATCGGCCCTGGCAGCGCATGTTTGAAGTGGGATTTTGGCTGAGTCTATGCGTGATCAATGCGGTGGCCAACAGCATTACTCAGGTCATCGACTTTCGCCGAGCAGGTGAAACGCTGCATACCTGGCAGCCTGCGGTCTGGGAGACCAGCAGCGCAGTTGCTTTCCTGTTGCTGACGCCACTTGTAGTCTGGTTTACGCGCCAATGGCCACCCGACTGGAATCGCTGGCGCCGTTTTCTGGCCTGGCACCTGCTGGGAAGCCTGCTTTTTTCGTTCGGCCATGTCGTGCTGATGGTCGCATTTCGCCACGTCGCCTATTCTTTTACTGAACTCGACTACAGCTTTGGCAACTGGGGAATTGAGCTGATGTATGAATACCTGAAAGACGCTCGCACCTATGCCGGCATGGTGCTGATGATCGAAGGCTATCGATTCATCCTGCGTCGGCTACAGGGTGAAGCACGGTGGCTGGATTTGCAGACCGATGAGCCATGCAACGACGAACCCGCAGCACCAGAACGATTTCTGGTCAAGATGCTGGGGCGGGAATATCTGGTCCCAGCGGCTCGAATCGAATTTGCTCAGGCTGCCGGCAATTACGTGAACCTGAATGCCGATGGGCGAGCGTATCCGCTCAGAAGCACGATGAAGCATTTACAGCAGAAGCTGGACTCGGGTCGATTTCGACGCATCCATCGCAGCTATATCGTGAATCTTGAGTTCGTGGCAGAAATCGAACCACTGGAGTCGGGCGACGCCAGGATTCGCTTGCATAGTGGACATCAGCTGCCCTGTTCGCGGCGCTATCGAAGCGCACTTCATCCCGCCTGATTCTGCCGAATCGGAGCATTCGGAATGCTAGACTCCAGCACATTGAACAGTGGAGAACCAACCGTGTGCCGCAACCTGTCGATAATCGTTTTGATCATTGCAATTGCTTTAATCACGATCCCTGCATGGGCCGACGATGAAGTGATGTTCGATGCGCAGCTGGCCAATGAGCTGGGTGCCGATCAATACGGCATGCGGGCCTATGTCATGGCGTTTTTGAAGTCCGGTCCGAATCCATCCGAAAATGCCGACCGGGCAGCTGAACTACAACAGGGGCATATGGCCCATATCCGCTCGATGGCCGAACAGGGTCATCTGGTCATGGCAGGGCCTTTCATGGATGCCGGCTCGGTGCGCGGCATTTTTATTTTCGCAACCGACTCGATGGAGCAGGCGCGGGCGTGGACCGAAGCAGACCCTGCGATCCAGGCCGGTGCGCTGGAGATGGAATTGCGGCCCTGGTACGGCTCGGCCGCGCTGGTTCAATTGAATGAAATACATGAGAAGATCGCCCGGATCAATCCTTGAGTTGCTGATTGATGATTCCTGTGCTGCCATGCTTTTGATATCAACAATGGCTATATAGACTTGTCGTGCGCGCTGCCTTTCCTGCTATAATTAACCGGATTTGCTACTGCTGATTGCGCTGGTCGCTATTCAGGTGCATCGGATGCAGCCAATCGTTGGAATCTTCGGCCATCTCATTGGTCGATCAGCCGGATGGCGGGACAGGGTTTGAATGAGTTCATCCAGCGACGATTCAACAATTGAACAACCACCGGCATTGCCCGCTGAAGAGTTTGCTCGGGCAATGGTTTGGCTACTGCGGACGCAGGCCATACTTGCAGCGCTGGCTGCAGTTGGTCTGGCGCTTTGGCTGGGTCGCGCCGAAGCCCTCGCCGGAATTGGCGGTGGCGGAATTGGTATTTTGCTGACTGCGGTTGCGGCGCTCCGAATCGTGCTTTCGGGCAACCAGGCCTCGCCCGCTCAGCTGGTCACCGCGTTTTATCGCGGTATGGCCATGAAATTGGCGCTGGCGGCCTTGCTGTTTGCCGCAGTTGCTTATTGGTTTGCCGGTTTTTTTGTACCGGTTTTAATTGGATATCTGGCCACCCTGGTGGCATATTGGCTGGCCCTGTGGCGCCTGCAAGGCACCCTGGTCGGCACCGACTGATTTAGAGGACGATCGAACGTGTCATTGCTATTCGCTGCTGGAGACGGAGAGTTTTCACCCACCGGATATGTGACTCACCACCTTGAGCATCTCAAGGTTGGTGAAGGCCTGTGGATGGTGCACGTGGATACGCTGTTCTTCTCGGTTTTGCTGGGGCTTGGCTTCGTTTTCGTATTCTGGCTGGCCGCCCGGCGCGCTACAGCCGGCGTGCCGGGTCGCCTGCAGAATTTCGTCGAGATGCTGGTCGACTTCGTCGATAACGCGGTCAAGGATTCGTTTCACGGCCCGCGACAATTTGTCGCGCCGCTTGCACTGACGATCTTTGTCTGGGTGTTTCTATGGAATCTGATGGACCTGATTCCGGTCGATTACTTCCCGCTGCTGGCCTACCACGTGTTTGGCCTCGAGTATCTACGCATCGTGCCGTCTGCAGACGTCAACGGGCCGTTTGCCCTGTCGCTTTCCGTGCTTGCCCTGATCCTGATCTACAGCGTCAAGGGCAAGGGATGGGGCGGGTTCGGCAGTGAACTGCTGTTTCATCCGTTTGGCAAGGCGTTCTATCTTTGGCCGGCCAATATCCTGTTGAACTTGATTGAATTGATCGCCAAGCCGGTTTCATTGGCCATGCGGTTGTTCGGTAACCTGTACGCGGCCGAGCTGATCTTTATCTTGATTGCCATGTTGCCGTGGTGGCTGCAGTTCATTCCGGGTGGTGCCTGGGCTGTGTTTCACATCCTGGTGGTTCCGCTGCAGGCCTTTATTTTCATGACGTTGACGATTGTCTATCTTTCGTTGGCGTACGAAGAGCATTAATCCGTTTGTAATAGTTATTTTTTAATTCACATTCAGTACGAGTACATCAGGAGACATAAAAAGTGGAAGCAATGATTGCACAAATTCAAGCCAGCACCGCACTCGCCGTCGGTATGATTTTTGCCTTCGCAGCGCTGGGAACCGGTATTGGTTTCGGCCTGCTGGGCGGAAAATTCCTCGAAGGTGCCAGCCGTCAGCCAGAACTCGCCGGCATGCTGCAGGTTCGGATGTTTATCATCGCTGGCCTGCTCGACGCGCTGTCGATCATTGGCGTTGCGTTCGCAGCCCTGTTGCTGTTCGCCAACCCGCTGCTGGCCGCACTGGGCGGTTGAGCATCCGTTGAGCCTGAACGCCCGTTGAGCTGAAGCAGGCGTTCGGATTAACCATCGAATCGATTAGCAGGAACGCGATATGGACATCAGTCCTCTTACATTAGTTGGTCAGGCCGGCACCTTCCTGGTGCTGGTGCTGGTGACCATGAAATATGTCTGGCCGCCGCTGACTCAGGCGATGGAAGAACGTCGTCAGAAAATTGCTGAAGGCCTGGCCCAGTCCGACGAAGCCGAGCAGGCGCTGGTCAAGGCCCAGGCCGAAGCCGAACAAGTGCTGCGTGAAGCACGTGCCCGTTCTAGTGAAATTATCGAACAGGCCGGTCAGCGCGGAAATGAGATCGTCGAACAGGCCAAGCAGGATGCGTTGGCCGAACGCGATCGTCAGGTGCAGGCGGCAGAAGCTGATATCAAGCTGGCGACCAATCAGGCGCGTGAAGCTTTGCGCGAAAAGCTGGCCGAGCTGACCGTCGCCGGGGCATCGAAGGTGCTGGGCGAAGAGCTTGATGCAGATCGTCATCGCACGATGCTCGATCGCATGGCCTCGGAGCTCTGATCCACCATGCTGGCTGAAACGACACTGGCTCGTCCCTATGCTCGCGCGGCATTTGATCTGGCCGAGAAGAATGATGCGCTCGATACATGGCGCAGCGCGCTAGCGCTGGCAACCGAGGTGGTCGAGACGGATTCGGCCAGCCGAGTCATTCGACATCCAAAGATCGAATCCGAGCAAATCATAAGCTTGTTCGGTGACGTGTTGGGCGAGCAGTTGACGGCGCCGTTCAAGCACTTTCTGCAAGTGTTGATGCACTACCGGCGATTACCGCTCGTACCTGAAATCTATGCGCAGTTCGAAACGTTGCGCAGAGCCAGTGAACAACGCTTGAAGGTGCATGTAACGTCAGCTATCGAGCTGGATTCCGGTCAGCGTGATCAGCTGGCCGCCAGTCTGCAGAAGCGGTTTGGTGCCGAGATTGATATGGACACCGATGTGGATGCAGAATTACTGGGCGGCCTGGTCGTTCGAGCCGGTGATCGAGTCATCGATGCCAGTTTGCGCGGTCGCCTGGAACAGCTTGGACGCCAACTGGTTCGATAACTATTGTTCGACAAGAATTTTTCGTGACCACCGCTGGCGATGTCCTGCGGAAAACCCAAACAATTTAAAGAGTAGATACTCATGCAGCAGACGCTAAACCCGACAGAAATTTCGGAACTGATCCGCAAGCGCGTTGAACAGTTCGAGGTTGTCAATGAAGCCCGCAATGAAGGCACGATCGTCAGCGTATCCGACGGTATTTGTCGTATCGATGGCCTGGCCGACGCCATGCAGGGCGAGATGATCGAATTTCCTGGTGACACCTATGGACTCGCACTGAACCTCGAGCGCGATTCGGTCGGTGTCGTCATCATCGGTGACTACGAGCACCTGGTCGAGGGCGATACCGCTCGCTGCACCGGCAAGATTCTGCAGGTGCCGGTTGGAGAAAATCTGCTGGGACGGGTCGTGGACGCGCTCGGTGAGCCGATTGATGGAGCAGGACCGATCGAAGCAGCAGGAACCGAGCCGATCGAAAAGATTGCGCCAGGCGTAATTACCCGACAAGCCGTTGACCAGCCCGTCCAGACGGGTTTGAAGTCGATCGACGCGATGGTGCCGATTGGTCGCGGCCAGCGTGAATTGATTATTGGTGACCGCCAGACCGGTAAGACAGCGGTGGCTATTGATGCCATCATCAACCAGAAAGGCACCGGCATCAAATGTATTTATGTCGCAGTCGGCCAGAAGACTTCATCGGTTGCGAACGTGGTTGCCAAGCTCGAAGAGCACGGCGCCATGGAACACACCATTATTGTTGCGGCGAATGCCTCCGACTCAGCGGCGATGCAGTACATCGCACCGTACGCCGGCTGTGCCATGGGCGAATATTTCCGTGATCGTGGTCAGGATGCACTGATTGTCTATGACGATCTGTCCAAGCAGGCGGTTGCC
This sequence comes from uncultured Pseudomonadota bacterium, assembly GCA_937138395.1. Taxonomy (GTDB): domain Bacteria; phylum Pseudomonadota; class Gammaproteobacteria; order Xanthomonadales; family Wenzhouxiangellaceae. The sequence continues at coordinate 31,495 of CAKZPB010000118.1, read as the reverse complement.
TATCGCGAAGTGTCGCTGCTGTTGAAACGACCACCGGGCCGTGAAGCCTTCCCTGGTGATGTGTTCTATCTCCATTCCCGTCTGCTCGAGCGTGCTGCACGCGTAAACGCAGACTTTGTAGAAAAGATGACGGACGGCGAAATCAAGGGCCAAACGGGCTCGCTGACGGCGCTGCCGATTATTGAAACCCAGGCCGGTGACGTCTCGGCGTTCGTTCCGACCAACGTGATCTCGATCACTGACGGTCAGATCTTCCTGGAGACCGATCTGTTCAATTCAGGTATCCGACCCGCCATCAATGCCGGCCTGTCGGTCTCCCGAGTCGGCGGTGCTGCGCAAACCAAGATCATCAAGAAGCTGGGTGGCGGTGTTCGTCTGGCGCTTGCGCAGTTTCGTGAACTGGCAGCATTTTCACAGTTTGCGTCCGATCTGGATGAGGCAACCCGTAAGCAGCTGGAGCGCGGACAACGCATTACCGAGCTGATGAAGCAGGCCCAGTATTCACCGTTATCGGTTGCCGAAATGGCGGTCAGCCTCTTCGCGGGTAATGAAGGGTATCTTGACGATTTGGAATTGAGCAAGGTCGTGCCGTTCGAACAGGCACTGCTGTCATTCATGAGTAATTCGCACGGTGCCTTGATGGACAAGATCAACGAATCTGGCGATTGGAATGACGACCTGGCGGCCGAAATGAAAGCGGCAGTCGACGACTTCAAGAAAACCGGTAGCTGGTGATCAGCGCGGGCCTTGTGTCCTCTGACTGCGTTTTCGCTGGTTCTGAAATGCTCACGTACTCAAGTACGCTTCGCTTTCAGAACCAGCTCAAGCCTTCTCAGAGAACACAATTCATCACGCTGATGAGACTGGACAAACAAGAAACCACAAATTACGCGGATTGCACAGATTAAAAGAGCTCAAATAGCAAAAGCAGCAGAACCAACTCATTTGTATAAGCTTTTGAGTCTAAGTTCTATAGATCTTGTTATTAATGTGCGTCTATCTGCGAAATCGGCGGTAAAAGCTTTGAAAGACTTGATGAGAAAAACATGAGTGGATCCAGAGAAATTGTTGGTCAGATCAAGAGCATCAAGAATACGCGCAAGGTGACGCGTGCGCTTGAGATGGTCTCGGCCTCAAAGATTCGCAAGGCGCAGGACCGCATGCAGGCCTCCCGTCCTTATGCGCGCATGATTCGCCAGGCAGTGGGCCACCTGGCGCACGCCAATCCGGAATACAAGCACCCGTTTACGCAGCCGCATGCTGAGGTCAAGCGCGTCGGCTACATTGTCATTTCATCCGACCGCGGTCTATGTGGTGGCTTGAACAACAATCTGTTCCGCAAATTGCTGGCTCGAATCAAACAGCATCAGGATGACGGCCAAGAGGTCGAGTTGGTTCTGGTGGGTCGGAAGGCCGCCCAATTCTTCAAACGCATCAACATCAAAATTACTGCCGCAACCCAGGATCTGGGTGAGCAGCCGCAGCTCGAGGATCTGATTGGCTCAATCAAGATCATGCTGGACGGCTATCGTGAAGGCGATCTGGATGAGCTGCACGTCTGCTACAACCAGTTCATCAATACGATGAGTCAGCAAATCACGTTCGATCAGGTACTGCCGCTGCCGGCAACCGAAGACGAGCCTATGCTGGAATATTGGGATTACCTGTATGAACCCGATCCGGAAAGCCTGCTGAATGATCTGCTCGTCCGCTATATCGAGTCGCTGATTTATCACGCAACGCTGGAAAACCTGGCCAGCGAGCACGCAGCGCGCATGGTCGCCATGAAGAGTGCGTCAGATAATGCGAATAATCTGATTGATGAACTGAACCTGGCCTACAACAAGGCGCGACAGGCAGCCATTACACAGGAAATTTCTGAAATTGTCAGCGGCGCTGCGGCTGTATAGCCTAGACCGCGGACGAGCAATATTTAATGAACGTAAACGAAGGCTTCAGAATTGATCGAAGCCAACCAACAGTTGAGGTAGAAACATGAGCACTGGAAGCATTGTTCAAATCATCGGTGCTGTCGTCGATGTGGAGTTTGATCGTGACAATGTGCCGCGCGTATACGATGCGCTGATCATTGACGATACGGACATCATGCTTGAAGTTCAGCAGTTGCTGGGCGATGGCGTCGTACGAACCATTGCGCTGGGTACGACCGATGGGCTGAAACGCGCCCATAAGGTGACCAATACCGGGGCACCCATTTCCGTGCCGGTCGGGACTGAAACACTGGGTCGAATCATGGACGTGATGGGCAACCCGATTGATGAGGCCGGCCCGATTGGTGAGCAGGAACGCTTGCCGATTCACCGAAAAGCGCCGACATTCGAAGAGCAGGCGGCCAGTAATGAACTGTTGGAAACCGGCATCAAGGTCATCGATCTGATCTGCCCGTTCGCCAAGGGCGGCAAGGTCGGTCTGTTTGGTGGCGCCGGTGTTGGCAAGACGGTCAACATGATGGAGCTGATTCGAAACATCGCGATCGAGCACGAAGGGTTTTCCGTATTTGCCGGCGTGGGTGAGCGTACCCGTGAAGGGAACGACTTCTACCATGAAATGAAGGACTCCAACGTTCTTGACAAGGTGTCGCTGGTCTATGGCCAGATGAACGAGCCACCGGGTAACCGCCTGCGCGTTGCGCTGACCGGTTTGACCATTGCCGAGAAATTCCGCGATGAAGGCCGCGACGTATTGATGTTTATCGACAACATCTATCGATATACGCTGGCCGGAACCGAAGTATCCGCCCTGCTGGGCCGGATGCCTTCTGCGGTAGGTTATCAGCCTACGCTTGCGGCTGAAATGGGTGCGCTGCAGGAACGAATCACTTCGACCAAGACCGGATCGATCACGTCGATCCAGGCCGTGTATGTACCGGCCGATGACTTGACCGATCCAAGCCCGGCGACGACATTTGCTCACCTGGATGCAACGGTTGTACTGTCCCGCCAGATTGCCGAGCTGGGCATTTACCCGGCCGTTGACCCGCTCGACTCGACGTCACGTCAGCTCGACCCGCTGGTTGTGGGCCAGGAGCACTATGATGTGGCGCGCAAGGTGCAGGGCACGCTGCAGCGCTACAAGGAGCTCAAGGACATCATCGCCATTCTCGGCATGGATGAGCTGAGTGAAGAAGACAAGCAGACCGTTGCGCGAGCCCGTAAGGTCGAGCGTTTCTTCTCGCAACCGTTCTTCGTGGCCGAGGTGTTCACCGGCTCGCCGGGTGTCTATGTTTCACTGAAAGATACAATTCGTGGCTTCAAGGGCATTGTCGAAGGCGAGTACGATCATCTGCCGGAGCAGGCGTTCTATATGGTGGGTACGATTGAAGAAGCGGTTGAGAAAGGTGAGAAAATGGCCACCAAAGCAGCTTGAGGACGCGCTTCGCGCTCGCCTGCTCCGTTTTCAGCCGTTTGGAAATACTCACGTACTGATGTGCGCTCCGTTGTCCAATCGACTTCAAGCCTTGCAGGCAAACGCGAAATCACGCCCTCAAGACCGGCCGCATTTTTTTGCTAGCTTTTGATTTGCACTCACAGAATTTGATTGGGTAAATATACACATGGCATCAACCATTCATTGCGATATCGTCAGCGCCGAGGCGGAGATTTTTTCCGGAACGGCCGCTATGGTGGTCATTACGGGCGAGGAAGGTGAGCTGGGTATTGCACCGCGTCATGCACCGCTACTGACCCGGATCAAGCCCGGTCAAGTTCGTGTCATGCTGCCCGAAGGCGGCGAAGAATTCTATTACGTGTCCGGCGGCATGCTCGAAGTACAGCCGCACGTGGTCACGGTGCTGGCCGATACGGCCGCGCGTGCTGATGATCTGGACGAAGCGGCTGCCGTTCGTGCCAAAGAAGAGGCCGAGCGCGCCTTGTCGGACCGAACCGCCGATATGGAAGTAGCCGAAGCGCAGGCCCGGTTGGCCGAAGCCGTGGCTCAGTTGGCAGCGTTGGAGCGCTTGCGCAAGAATCTCAAGCGCTAACAGCCCGCCCCGGGCGCTGAGCTCAGCGCCGTCTCCAATTCACTCGTCGTCTTGCGTTCAGCCCATTGCACGCTGTTGTGATGGACTGTTGACTGATGTCCTACAGTTGCCTTGCGTTACTGATCTGGTATAAGCTTGGGAGATCGTTTCATTAAGGTGATGCAATGCGCATTATTACTCTGATTTTATTACTGCTATCGGCACTTTGGCTGCCCGGCTGCGGTGGTGATACCAGCGACCTTTCGAACGAGCGCTTGATTGCAAGCTTTGTCGAGGGCCGAACTGGAATCTGGGTCAGCGGTTCGGGTCCGGTCACTCAATTGCTGGGCGACGAGGCCATTGGCGGTAATTTTCAGCGCTTTGTCGTTCGGCTGAATGAAGAAATACTGTTGACCGTCCGTCATTCTCTTGATAACTCGGAGCGGATACCCGTTGAACGCGGCGATCAGGTCGCCTTTCAGGGCCTGTACGAGTGGGATGCCCGCGGTGGTTTCGTCTCAGGCACGCATAATGATCCAAGCGAGCCCGGTGGCGGCGGTTGGGTTGAACATGAAGGCACCCGCTATGACTGAGCGGGCTAGTTGATGATGATCGATTGGCTGGCAGATCGAGTCTGCCAGCCGATGACATGTAGTACTTCAGTTAGTCGTTGAAATACGTCGGTTCAGCACCGATAATTTCGCCAACCGTGGCAGATTCATGAATCCGCAGAATGACATCGCGTTCGAAGCGGAGCGGCCCCACAACAGTGCTGTTGGCGCCAATCGTGACTTCAACGGTTCCATCGCGGTCACCTCCAAAGCCTCTGTTCTGTTCAACAAGAACTTCCCCATTCACGCGGCTATTCGGCTGTAGCGTGATATTGCCAGTCACAGTGCTGATCCGGCCAACCTCTGCACCGTTGACAATAATTGATCCGTTCACGCTGTAGAGGCCTTTCTCGATGACCGAGCCTGCGCCCACTTCGATCTTGCCGTTGACGGTGTCCAGCGAACCGCTGGCTGATACGCCCGTGCCTGTGCTGATTGAACCGTTGATTGCATCGGCGTTTTGAAGGACCACGTCATTGCCGATGCTGATGCTGCCGTTGACGGTCTCGGCATCTTCGAGTGTGGCCTGATCACCAATTCGCACCGAGCCATTGACGGTCTCGGCATTGCCGTTCAAGCGACTCCCAACGCCAACCCGAACGCTACCATTGATCGTTGAAAGATCGCCGTCATGGGTCGAGCCGTCGGTGACACCGACGCTGGAGTTGATATTACAACCTGCCAACAAGAACGCCAGAATCAAACCCGTAATCAAATGTTTCATGCTTCCCTCCCAGAGAACAATGCGGCTGTTGCGCACCGAGTCGTTGTTTCAGCGTTCAGTTTGGTGAATCCGGCGGAAAAAATCCAGAGCCGGAAGTCCTGTTTATCAGCCGTGACTTATGGCATGCGCTTTGAATCAGGCATTTTCGAATTCAACCGCAATCGAATCGGCGAAATTCAGATCCAGCTGTTGCCAATAATACTTGAGCGGGTCGGCCTCGGGCCATTCTTCATAGATCTGATCCCAGCCAACGCCTTGATTGAACTTGCCAAAATCACCGGTATGCAGCTCGAAAGCGCCGGCAATAAAGTCGGTATCGATGGGCTGGATGCAATTATCGATCGAGATTCGGAATTCATCTGGACGCTGATTCGGACCGCCTCGATGGAAGGTCAGCGAATTGAACATGATGACATCGCCGGTATTCAGATCATCCGTCTGCCAGTGAAAACCAGCCGGCGGGTGGTTGAATAGATCGCCGGTCGCTTCGAAGAACAGTTCTTTCTCGTCGAGCAGATGATTGCCGCGAACACCGAGTCGATGTGAGCCTGGCAGCATCCAGATTGCACCCAGATCGCTCGGGCAGTCGCCCACCGGCATCCATGAATTCCAGACCTCATTGTGTGTGCCTACATTCAGATAGTCCTGGTGAACCGGCCAGACCTGACGGGTTCCGTATGGCATCGTTCGCAGCACGGTCCTGGCATGCGGCACAGCCTTGCGGCCAAACAGTCGGGTGTAGACGTCAACAATGGCCGCGTGTTTCGGCAGCGCATGCACACTTCGCAAACGATAGGCTTCTTCGTAGTAGGCGCGCAGCCGGTCAAGGTCCATTGTGCCATCGTCGTGCACAATCGGGCTCGAGAAGAAGCGGTGTCGCTCGCAGCAGTCGAGCACTTGTTCTCGCGTATCGATCACATCATTGGCAGGAAGCAAGCCGCGGAACAGCAAGTAACCGTCCTGGTCGGCGCGCTGCCGCAGGGCTTCGGTATCCTGCCGGATTGGGCTGCTATCGATCAGTGGCATGGTTTGGATACATTCATGAGTCAGGGCCCGGATGGCGCAGGGTGGCAATCGTGTGTGTCATCAGGCGATCCGGGGGATAAGAATGATGATCAGGATGCATCCTCGGCGTCCAGGCGTGCTTCTAGCTGTTCCAGTTTTTCGCGAGAGCGCTCAAGCACGCGTTTCTGAATTTCGAACTCTTCGCGCGTGACAAGGTCCATTTTTGCCAACTGTGATTCCAGTACCGCGCGAAAACGACCCTGGAGGTCCTCACCCGCGTTCTTGAGCTCACGCGGCACGGCCTCGGTCAGTTTGCGCGTAATATCGTCGATTGTGTTCAGGTCAAGTCGCATCATTTGATTATGTTGTGTTCCGATCGCCTATTGTAGTCAATCGAGTGCTAAATTCCCGTTGAGAAACACGACTGCGAGATTACGATGAAACTGGTTACCGCAATGATCAAACCGTTCAAGCTGGATGACGTGCGCGATGCGCTGGGTGATGTCGGCATTACCGGCATGACGGTCTCTGAAGTACGCGGCTTTGGACGCCAGAAAGGACATACTGAATTGTATCGCGGAGCGGAATATGTGGTCGATTTTCTGCCAAAGCTGAAGCTGGAAATCGGTGTGCCGGATGACCACGTCGAGCGGGTGATCGAAACCATTCGTGAAACCGCTGCCTCGGGCAGGATTGGCGACGGCAAGATTTTTGTTACCAACCTCGAGCGTACCGTGCGCATACGAACCGGTGAGGAAGGCGATCCGGCGCTGTAACGAGACTGAACAAACCTGCTTTAACCCGCTGATTAACGCAGATTTCATTTTGAAAAAATGCAGCGCATTGAGAAATTGAGCACAGTCTGTTCAGCACATGGTTCAATCTCGAAGGTTTATGGCGCAGCCGGATTTTATATTCCAGAAAGTGCATACCTGGCCTGCCTGCAGATAGCAACGGTCATCAACAAATTCACGATTTTCTGACGCTGCATTCACCTGCATAATCTGCGGTTAATCGTTGGTTTGCGGTAAAGATTCTCATTCCGCTGCTGATTTTATTTCTGCGGTATGCTGATGGTCTTACTCACGTTTGCAACAGGACTGCGCATGAAAGGCGACACCGAAGTAATTTCATTTTTAAACAAAGTGTTGAAAAACGAATTGATCGCGATCAACCAGTATTTTCTGCACGCACGGATGCTTGATGACTGGGGCTTCGAGACGCTGGGTGCCAAGGAGTACCAGGAATCCATCGAGGAGATGCAGCACGCCGATGAACTGGTTCAGCGAATTCTGTTTCTTCAGGGCCTGCCGAACCTGCAGGACCTGGGCAAGCTGCGTATCGGCGAAACGGTAAAAGAACTGCTGGAATGCGATCTGGCGCTGGAGCATCAGGCCATTCCGGATCTGCGTGACGCTATCGAATACTGTGAGCAGGTACGTGATTATGTATCGCGCGATCTATTCGAGAAGATTCTCAGCGACGAAGAAGATCACGTGGACTGGCTGGAAACGCAGCTGGATCTGCTGCATAAGGTCGGCGAACAGAATTACCTGCAGTCACAGATGAAAAAACCGAATTGACGAATTGATGATTACTGGCCATCGATTGACCAACAGGCTGCACCCAACGCTGATCCTATTGATCAGCGTTTTCAGTTTAACCGCCTGCATGAATGCCGATGACGATGCTGAATTAGGCATAGCGACAGGACCGGATCCGCACAGCTTTGCCAACTATGATGTCGTGCGCGTTGTGCACATGAGCCTGGATCTGGAAACGGACTTTTCACGCGAGGTGCTGGCCGGGTTCGTGACGCTATCGCTGGAGCGAGCGAATGCCGACGTCCAGCTTGATCAGCAGCGCCTCGTGCTCGATACCTGGCAGCTGGATATTCGGGATGTCAATCAGGTCTTGCCGGATGGTCAGCTCCGGCCGCTGTCTTGGCGACTCGGCGCCGCCGCACAGGACCCGCAGGGCGGGTCCCGCGACTATCTGGGCCAGCCGCTGATTATTGCGCTGCCGAATTCGGTCGAGCAGGTCCGCATCGACTACGCCAGTTCGCCCGAAGCGTTTGGTTTGCAGTGGCTCGATGCTGGTCAAACCAGCAGCGGAGCGCCGTTTCTGTTTTCACAATCGCAGCCTACCTATGCCCGGACCTGGGTGCCACTTCAAGATACACCGGCCGTTCGCTATACCTTTGACGCGCGGCTGCGCGTGCCGCAGAACCTGCTTGCATTGATGGGGGCAGGCGGCAACCCGGTCGAACAACAGCCGGCAGGCGACTATCGATTTAGCATGCCGCAGCCGATCCCGTCCTATTTGATGGCAATTGCCGTTGGTGCGCTTGAATTTGAAGCAACCGGTCCTCGCTCCGGCGTCTATGCAGAGCCTGAGCTGCTGACCGCTGCCGCCGCAGAGTTTGCCGATCTGGAACGCATGATGACCATTGGTGAGCAGCTGTATGGCGAATATCGCTGGGACCGTTATGATCTGTTGATTCTGCCGGCCAGCTTTCCATTTGGTGGCATGGAAAACCCGCGCCTGTCGTTCATCACGCCGACCGTGATTGCTGGCGACGGCAGTCTGACTGACCTGATTGCCCATGAACTTGCGCACTCATGGTCCGGTAATCTGGTCACAAACCAAAGCTGGCGCGAACTGTGGCTGAATGAAGGCTTCACGACCTACTTCGAAGCTCGCATCATGGAGGCGTTGTATGGCGAAGAGCGTCGACGAATGCAGGCCATGCTGGATTATCTGGGCCTGGTCGATGAGTTGAAGACACTGCCACCCGAAGATCAGCTGCTGGCACGTGACCTGTCCAATCGAGACCCTGAGCTTGCTTTTATCGGTATTCCTTACGACAAGGGTCGGCTGTTTGTGGAATGGCTGGAATCCCGCTACGGTCGGGAAGCGTTCGATTCATTTCTTCGGCAGTATTTCGATGATTTCGCATTTCAGTCGATTGGCACGGAAGATTTTCTGCGCTATCTGGAGCAGCATCTGATCAACGCCATACCGGACCTGGCCAGCATGGATGAAGTGCGGGAATGGGTCTTCGAGCCCGGTCTGCCGGCGTTTGCGGTGCTGCCGGATTCGGATGCGTTCGATCAGATCGACCAGACCCGTCAGCGCTGGCTGAATGGTGAAATTGGACTCGACCAGATCCCGACCGATGATTGGATTGTCAGCCAATGGCGGCATTTTCTGCAGGGCCTTGATGGCCAGGTGGATGTCGACCGGATGGTTGAACTGGACGCGGCCTATCGATTGACGCAGTCGGAGAATGCTGAAATTCTGTTTATATGGCTGATGCGCTCGATCGAAACCCGATATCAGCCCGGCATTGATCGACTGGAGCGTTTTCTGCTTGAGGTCGGCCGCAACAAATTCATCCGCCCGCTATATCAGGCGTTAGCCGACTCGGAATGGAGTAAACCCTGGGCGATCGAAGTGTATCAACGCGCACGTCCCGGCTATCACTCCTTGACCCGTCAGGCGGCCGAGCGCGCGCTGGGCCTGAATAATGAATAACGAACGGATCGGACGAAACCGGTTCTGGTCACATTCTGTTCCAGGCAAATCGTACAATATTAGTCCTGTTTGACAACGATTTGAAATTCAGGGTTATTGGTTCAACATGTTCAGTCAGTCTTATGCACCGGTCAAGTTCGAGCGCGACAGCCAAGTGGTGCTGGTACCGGATGGCCAGGTCGTGCAATTACCCGCCGGTACGACCGGTTATCTGACGCAGGCGCTCGGCGGCAGTTTTACCATTTATATCGATGGCCGTTTATTTCGGCTGGCCGGACAGGATGCCGATGCAATTGGCCGTGAACCGCCACCGCTTCCACAACTGCCAGACAACGCCACCGATGAGGACATCGAAGACCTGGTGCTGCATCAGCTCAAAACCTGTTATGACCCGGAAATCCCGATCAATATTGTCGATTTGGGCCTGATCTACGAATGTGATATCCGGCGTCAGGAACAGGATGCAGAGTCGCGCAGCGTGGATATTGCCATGACGCTGACTGCGCCCGGCTGCGGCATGGGTGATTTCCTGGTCGACGACGTGCGCAGCCGGTTGCTGTTGATTCCCACGATTGAAGAAGTCAACGTCGAACTGACGTTCGATCCGCCCTGGAACCAGCACATGATGTCGGAGTCGGCGCGGCTTGATACCGGCATGTTCTAGCGTCGCTGCGTGTCTTCTTCGACCGGAACCGGCCCCGGGCTGACTCACGCACTCGGCTTTCCGCTCAGGCGCCCCGCTGTGGATGGCCTGATCATCATTGCATTGGCCGGATTCGCACTCGAAGCCCTTCGTTCAGTATTGACCGGTAGTATCGGCCTGATTGTCATTCTGCCGTTCACGCTGTTGATCTGGGTCATGCTGTTTCGCAATGCCAGTGAAATTTTGCTGACCGCATCAGAAGGTGGAACTTTCCGCTTCGGCCATCGATTCACAACCTCGCCCGATGGGCTTGCCCTGCGGCATATCGGCCTGTGGCTGCTGTGTGCGCTGTTATTTGCATTGTGCTGGGGCTATTTTGGTGTTCTCGGCGCCGCGTTGTCTGCAGTCACGTTGGCCGCATTGGTGCCTGCCGCAACACTGCTGCTGACCTTGCGCAACAGCTTGTTGGACTCGTTCGACCCCGTGGCCGCCAAACGCATCATCGAGACACTGGGTTTCGCGGACTACGGACGGCTGTGTGGACTGCTGGTCGGCCTGACGCTGACCTACCTGACTCTCGATGCGCTGGCGTCCACGCTGGCGATGCCGTTGCCGGTCCAGAACCTCCTGCTGCTGGTCTACTGGGCCTGGGCCCTGATTGCCTGGTTTTATCTGGCCGGCTGCACGCTGTTCGAACACCGCAATGAACTGACGCTGGCGCCCGATGATGAGGCGCTGGCGGAAGTGCCGCCGGAGCGCTTCACTCGCGATCCGGATCGCTTGTGGGTGACCATTCAGCAGGACGGAGGCTCGATCGAAATGCATCGTGTACTGGCCGATTCGCTCGATCGCGGTGATGATCAAGCCACACAAATGGCGCACGGCAAACTGCACGTAGCCGCCTTGCTCGAAGCCTTCGAGCAACCGCAGGCTGCGCTGGATCGAGCCGCCGAATTACTGCAGATCGACCAGCGGTTCGCGCTGGATCGGCCGTCCGTGATGGTCGAGTTGATTCAGTCGGCGGCAAGATACGAACAACCGAAAACACTGCATCGGCTGATCGACAGTTATCTGCATCATTTTCCGACTTCGCGGCAGTGCAACGAACTGCGCTTGCTGGGCTGTGAGGCGCTGCAGGAATCGAGTGGAGCGTGTCGCAAACAGGCCAAAGACTGGTATCAACAGCTGATGACTTCGGAATTGGACGAAAAGCAGCGTCAGCGTATGGAAAGCATTGCGTCGAGCTATCTTCAGCCCGAAGAATGACGCGCGACTATTTTCCGAACAACTTGCCTGCCAGCATTCCGGCCATACCGCCGATTGAATCCAGCGTGCCGTCGCTTGACGCCTGATCGACCATGTTGGGTAGTGCTGCTTGCAGTCCGGAAATGGCGCTGGTTTCGCCAATGCCCAGTTGGTCGGCAAAGCCTTTGATCTTGTGTTGTCCAAACAATGACAAGACTTGCCCGGCATCGACCGAATGATTGCCGCCGTTGCTGAGCCAGGACTGTGCGATCGAGGCCAGGCCGCCGGTATCCATCTGTCCGATCAGTGCGCCCAGGTCCAGATTCTTGCCTTCACCGGGCATCAATTGGGCAAGGGCTTCGGCGACTCCACCCAGCGACAGGCCGGAAGCCTCGTTCTTATCCAGCGAAGAAAGAAAGGCCTGCGCGCCGATCTCGAGAAGTTGTTTGATGTCCATAGGGGTGGTTTCCGTGATTGCCAGACGTGATTGTCAGATAAACCAAACCAGCCTGTTGCCCGGATGTAGGAAAAAGCTGTAGGCACAGCATAGGCAAATTCGCAATGCCAGGCAAGCCATTTGTGGATCGACTTTGCTGCAGCCATTGCCTAGGCTTGCGTTATGGAAATCGAATCGTCATGAACCTGGCCACCATCCTGACCCGTGCCCAGGTGGGCGTTGAAGCACCGCTGGTGCGCGTCGAGGTGCATCTGGCCGGTGGTTTGCCCAGTTTCAACATTGTCGGCCTGCCTGAAACCGCAGTGCGGGAATCGCGTGATCGCGTGCGTGCGGCCATCACCAACTCAGGCTTCGATCAGCCCGCGCGTCGAATTACCGTTTCGCTGGCCCCGGCTGATCTGCCCAAGGATGGGGCCCGATTTGATTTGCCGATTGCGCTTGGCATCCTGGTCGCATCCGGTCAGCTCAAGGCGCAGGACCTTGACCAATTCGAGATGATCGGCGAGCTCTCGCTTGGCGGAGAACTTCGCGCGGTATCGGGCTGCCTCCCGGCAATCCTGCACGTCCGCAAAGCGGCCCGAACGCTGATCCTTCCGGCAGGAAATGCAGTCGAGGCCGGACTGGTTGAAGATGCAGAGTGCCGACTGGCCAATACCCTGGTCGAGGTCTGTGCAGCATTAACCGGCAGAGCAGCGCTGAACAAGCCCGAGCGGGCACCCCAGCCGGCTGCAATGGATTGGCCCGACATGGTCGACGTTCGCGGTCAGGCGCGTGCCCGTCGAGCGCTGGAGATTGCTGCGGCCGGTGGGCACAACGTGCTGATGATGGGCCCGCCTGGTACCGGCAAGACCCTGCTGGCGTCACGGCTGCCCGGCATCTTGCCGATATTGACCCAGGACGAGGCGCTGGAGACCGCGGCCATCGCATCGGTGTGTGGCCAGGAGCTGGACGCCGCGCGATGGCGTCAACGGCCATTCAGGCATCCACATCACACCGCATCCGGCGTTGCCCTGGTCGGCGGTGGGACCAAGCCGCGGCCGGGCGAGATTTCATTGGCCCACCACGGGGTTCTTTTTTTGGATGAACTGCCGGAATTTGACCGGCGCGTGCTGGAGGTGCTGCGTGAGCCGTTGGAGTCCGGCCATATCGTCATCTCGCGAGCGGCGCTTCAGGCCCAGTTTCCGGCTCAATTTCAATTGATTGCGGCAATGAATCCGTGCCCGTGCGGTTACTTTGGAGATCCATCGGGACGTTGTCGCTGTAGCCCGGATCAGATCGAGCGCTATCGCGGACGGGTTTCGGGGCCGCTGCTGGATCGGATTGATCTGCAGGTCGAAGTACCGCGTCAAACGCTGGCCGAACACGAACCGGGCGAGTGCAGTGCAGTAATCCGAAAACGCATCGAGCAGGCGCGTCGAATGCAACGACAGCGCGGCAGCCTGAATGCACGCCTGGACGTTGCCGAAGTGCGCGAACACTGCCAGCCCGACGAGCAGTCCGAACAGGTGCTGAACAAGGCCAGCGAGCGGCTTGGTTTATCTGCGCGCGGGCATCAGCGAATTCTGAAAGTGGCGCGAACGATCGCTGACCTGGATCAACAGGCCTGTATCCAGATCGGGCATGTCAGCGAAGCCATCGGGTACCGTCAGCTGGATCGCAATCGCATCATGGCGGCCTGATCGTAGACTAACCAATAGGTCTGCACATAATTTCAGCCACGCGTAACGCTCAAAGCGGTAAGGTACGCCGATGGGCTTCTATCGCGATTCCATTTATTCGAATTTCACCTTTGCGGTCTTGCTCGCGCTGCTGCTTGCTGCGTCCAAAGCTGTTGTTGCGGCTGCAGTAGAGACCGAGATCCGTGGCCTGGAAGGTGAGATGCTGAATAACGTCAGCGCCAGCGTCTCACTCGTTGGCGCTGCCTCGCTGCCGGATATTTCAGTCTGGCGCGTTCGGCAGTTGGCTGAACAGGCCGAGCGTGAAGCGCAGACGGCCCTGCAACCGTTCGGTTATTACCGCGCCAACGTCACGGTTCGCCTCGAAGAGCCGACCGACAGCGACGACGTGTGGCGAGCCTTGATTGAGGTTCAACCCGGAGAGCCGGTGCGGGTTGAAAGACTGGATGTGCAGGTCGAAGGGCGATCCGAAGAGCTGGAGGAGCTGGTGGACTGGCAGGCCAACTGGCCGCTGGCGCAAGGCACCATCCTTCGTCACGCCACCTATCAGCAGAACCTGCGCCAGCTTGATCTCCTGGCCGACGCGCATGGTTTTTATGAGGGCCGTTATGCAACGCGCAGAATCGAAGTCGATGCCGCTCGCAATACTGCCAATATTGATGTTCGCTATGTCACGGGGCCGCGCTATCGCATTGGCGATATCGATTTTTCCGATTCCGGGTTTTCCGATCGGTTGATGGAGCGCTTGACGGTGCTTGAGCAGGATCAGTTCTTTCACGTGCGCGACATTGACCGTCAGCGCGAAATCCTGGCCCGGAGCGGCTACTTCGATCAAATCAATATCGAGCGGGTACGTGATGCTGAAAACAAGCAGGTCAACTTGAATTATGAGCTGGAAAAGCGCTTGCCGAATACCTACCGGGCCATGCTCGGCTTTGGCACCGATACCGGCGCTCGGCTGCAGCTGCAGTGGACCCGGCACTACTTGTCCGATCGAGGCGATCGCCTGGACATGCGCTTCGGTGCCCAGCAGACCGACAGTGAATTCGTGTTTCGCACGCAGTACGAACTACCCGTTGGGAAGCGCCCGCTGAACTTTTTCAATGCCGCTCTATTACTGCAGCGAGAACGCGACCCGTTCCGTTTCCAGGACGTCGATCGCATCGAGAACGTGTTTGAGTCTTTCAGCGGAACACGCGAGCAGGCCCAGTTGACGCTGGGCAGAAATCGCCAGTACACCCTGGGTATCGAGCCGTTCGAGCCGGTTCAGGAACAGCTGTTTGTCAATATCCTGAATGAACGTTACGATGCATTTTCCGAGTTTTCCCTGAGCGAAGAACAGCGCGCATTGTTGGAGCAGAACCCCGGCCTTGAGCCGTTGTTGGGGCGCGATACCAATACCATCGCGCTGGGCGGGGAATGGTCGGTGTTCGGCCTTCGCGGCGACAAGTTTTCAACAGAGGGCCAGCACTACAAGTTCCACGTGCTGGCGGCGCATGAGTCGCTGGGTTCAGACGTGAGTTTTGTACAGGGCTATCTCGCAGCGCGCTGGCATTGGTTGTTTCTGCCGCAGCACAAGCTGTTGCTGCGCGGTGAAATCGGCTATACCGAAGCAGACACCACCCAGTTTGACCTGTCGATTGCCGGCGACCCGCGTCAGCTGGACTTCGAAATTACCGACTTGCCGGAACTGTATCGCTTTCAGGCCGGTGGGGATCGATCAGTGCGGGGTTATGGGTTCGAGGAGCTCAGTACTAATCGAAACGGCGCCAACCATATCCTGGTGGGCTCGATTGAATATGAATACAATTTTTACAAGGATTTTTCCGTCGCCGCGTTTTACGATATCGGCAACGCATTCAACGATTTCACCGATCCGGAATTGAAGCGGGGCGCAGGCATCGGCTTTCGTTGGTACACGCTGATTGGCCCGCTGCAGCTGGATCTGGCCAATGCACTGGACGAAGATGGGACAGAAATCCGGATTCACTTCACCATAGGGACCTCGTTGTTTTGAAGACCATTATCAAATGGATCGTGCTGGCGCTGTTCATTGGGCTGCTGTTGCTGGCTTCTGGTTGGTGGTGGCTGTTCAATACACAGTCCGGTGCGGGCTTCGTGCTGGGTCAGGCCGAAGGCCGGCTTGAGCGAATCGCATGGTCCTCTATGGATGGCACCTTGTCCGACGGCCTGACGCTGGAGCAGCTTCGGGTTGCGCAGTCCGGTATGCAGCTGGAGATTGATCGGCTGACGCTGGCCGCTACAATCCGCCCGATACCACCGATCAAGGTCACGATTCGCCAGCTTCATTTGAACGGCGCCACGCTTGTGTTGCCGGAATCCGATCCTGATCAGCCCGCGCCCGCGCCGTTTGAACTGGGCGACTTTTCTTCCCCGGTGTGGCTTGAGGTACAGGACGTTGAGCTGCAGGATGTCGTTGTACAACCGCATGGGTCCGAGCCGCATCAGATCCAGTCCCTGGCGCTGGCCGGCCGTTATCACCAGGTGCTGGAGTTGGATCGACTGGAAGTCGTTGCACCGCCGTTTCAGCTTCGCCTTTCCGGCCAGCAGACCATGCTGAGGCCCTGGTCTACCGGCTGGGCGGCGCAGTTGATCTGGCAGGTTGACCAGAGCGTTGAGCAGCAGGTCAGTATCGAGGCGAGTGGCACCCTGCCTGCGCTGTTGCTTGAAGTCGAAACCCAGGGTCCGTTGTCGAAGACCGGGCAGGTCAGCATCGACGGCCTGCCGGACACCAAGGACCTGAGCGTTGATGTTGCGCTGGACGGTTCATTCAGTGAGTGGCCGGGCATGGATGCGGAAGTCCAGCAGATCGAACTCGAACTGAGCGGCGGGTTGGATCAATGGCGCGCAAATTCCAGTTTCAATGCCCGCTGGCAGGATTATCCTGAAGCCCGCATCGAGCTGCAGGCGACCGGCAATCTGGAGCAAGCCACGTTCGACCCGCTGACGATCGGCTTCCTGGATGGTCAGATCAACGCTGAAACCACCATCGGCTGGCAGGATTCATTGACTGCGAATGCAGCGATTCGTTTCAATGCGCTCGACTTTACCAGCCTGTATCCCGATTGGCCGCAGCAGGCTGGACTGTCCGGTGGATTCGACCTGGAGTTTGCCGGGCAACGGCTGGATATCACCAACTTGACCGCACAGGCGCCACCAGCCGCCCTGCAGCTGAGTGGCCGGGCAACAATGGATCTGGAAGCCGAAGCCCTGAATACCACGCTGGAGTGGCAGTCACTGACCTGGCCACCGGTGTTGGATTCAAGCAGCACGGACCCGCTGTTCAGCAGCGAGTCTGGCCAATTTCAGGCCAGCGGCACGCTGGATGAATGGCGGGCCGAGCTGGACGCGTTATTGGCGCTGCCTGGGCGTTTCAACCAACCGCAAGGACGGCTGCAGCTGGAGGCCAACGGCAATGGCGAAGAGGTCAGTCAGTTTTCCGGCCAGATCCGATCCGATGACATTGGGCTTTTGAACCTGAACGGTCAGGCAGGTTTCGACGGCACCGTCCGTGCAGATCTCGGTCTTCAGGCATTTGACCCGTCCTTTCTGTCGGCGCTGTGGCCGGGTCGGATCAACGGTGACCTGTCGCTTTCAATAGCGCCAGAACCGCTGCTGATCGAACTTCAGATCGATCAACTGGGTGGCCAGTTACGCAATCTTCCATTGGATGGACAGGGTGGTCTGAATATTCGCCAGCAATCGCTCGGCCAGGCTGATCTGGTCCTGGCGCTGGGCGGCAATCAACTGACGGTAGCAAGCGGGGATGGCCAGCGGTGGCTGCTCGAGGCCGATGCGGGGCGGCTGGACCAGCTTTGGCCTGAACTGAGTGGCGACCTGCAGCTCAACGCCGAATATTCCGTAGACCGCAACCAGGCGCAGTGGCAGTTCAATAGCGAGCAACTGACCTTTCAAGGCTATGCGGTCCGTGAAGTGAGCCTCGAAGGAGATGCGGCCTGGGATGAGCAGCCCAAGGTCAACCTGGACCTGCAGGCCGAATCGATCGATCTGAATCCATGGGAACGATTCGAGCAGGTCGCCTTGTCGCTGGCCGGGGATTGTCAGCAGCACGAACTGAACGCCCGGCTTGAAATGGCGCGTGTCAATGTAGAGCTGGGTTTGGCCGGTGCACTGCCCGATTGCCTGGACAATCCAACGGTCTGGGATGGTCAGCTGACTCAACTGGCCTTGACCGAGACAGTCTGGGGCAATTGGCGGCTGGATCAAGCCTCATCGCTGCGTCTGCGGCCCGGGCAGCTGACGATGGAGTCGAGCTGCTTGCAGGACGAAACTGCAGCCAGTCAGTTATGTCTGCAGGATGTGGCGCTGGGCGAATCGGGCCAGGCAGCGCTGAGTCTGCGTCAGCTCCCACTGGATCTGCTGTTATTGCCGTTGAACCCGCCGGTCCGGATCAGCAGTGATTTGACCGGCTCAATGGGATTGAGCTGGGTCGACCGGGTGCCGAGCACGATTGAAGGGCAGATGAGCCTGGGACCGGGCGCAGTTCGGGCACTGTTCAGTGAAGGCGATTTGCTGAGCATTGACCAGATCGACCTGAGCATTCAATCGCCGGACGCCGGTTCGGCTGAAGCCGAACTCATGGCCCTGCTGGAGGCCGAAACCGAGCTGAATGGCGATTTCGTGATACCGGATCTCAGTGATCTTGCCAGCATGACGCTGAACGCAATCATTCGGCTGGATTTGCCCGACCTCGGCGCATTCAACCGACTCGTGCCGCAACTCGATGAGCTCGGCGGACGGGTTGATGGTGAGTTGAGCATGGTCGGACCGGTGCTGGACCCGGATGTCAGCGGTCGACTGAAGCTGATCGATACCCATTTGCTGTATTCACCGCTGGGTAGCCGGATTGAACAGCTGAATCTCGAGCTGAATGCGAACCAGACAGAAGCCGAGTTCAGCGGCGGGTTCAAGGCGGGTGACGGTACGGCAAACATTTCAGGCAGCATGGTCAATCAGGTTCGGGACAGCGAACGCTGGCAGGGCCGCTTTTCAATTGACGGCGAAGATCTTCAATTATTTGCTGTGGACTGGATGAATATGGTCATCAGCCCGGATCTGGAGGTGGGCTTCAGCCCGGAACGACTGCGGTTTGATGGTTCGCTGAACGTCAACCGGGCGCGACTGGGGCTGCCGCCGGGCGCCGAACAGCGCGTTGAACCGTCACCGGATGTGGTCATTATCAATGCGCCGGATGATGCGATCATCGAAGACGAGCCGCCGCCGGAGATCCTGCGCGAGATCGAGGGTCAACTGGCGTTCCGACTGGGCGACGATGTGCAGTTGGATGCAGCCGGCATGCAAACCGGCCTGGCGGGCAATCTGGACATCAATTGGGCATTGGGTGAAAGCCTGCCAACTGCTGCCGGATCGATTCGACTGGTTGACGGTGCGTATCGCTCGTATGGGCAGAACCTGGAGGTGGCACAGGGGCTGGTGCAGTTCACCGGTCAACCAATCGATAACCCCAATCTCGAAATCGAGGCCGTGCGTGAAATTTTTGGTGATACCCAGGTTGAACAAGCCGGTGTGCGCATTCGCGGTCGTGCACAGGACCCCAGCATCACCTTGTTTACCACGCCGCCAACCAGCCGTGAAAAAGCGCTGGCCTATGTGTTGACCGGTGCTGACTTTGATCATGCGCAGGGCCAGGGGGCGTTCAACGTCGGTTTCTGGGTGTTGCCCAATGTCTACGTCAGCTACGGTCTAGGCCTGTTCGATACCGGAGACGTTCTGGCCGCACGCTGGGAGCTGTCCAGGCGCTGGGGGCTGCGCGCCACCTCCGGTGAAAGTGACACCGGTGCCGATCTGAGCTATACCATCAATCGCTAGTCACCGGTGCCAGCGGCATCCGGCTTGATGTCATATACAACGGCAAGCCGCTACAATCAGACGTCAACGTATTGAAACGACAGGAGTGCCACATGAGTCGACCATCTTTTTTTCAATGCGCTATAGGCGCATTCATTGCACTACAGTTGGTAATGCCGGCATTGGCACAGGATGAAGCACCAACGATCTACCCGGGATTGGCAGCCGGTTTGATTGATCAAGGCGTGCTGGTAATTGACGTTCGCAGTGATGAAGAAGTCAGTGAAACCGGTGTCCTGGCCAACGCGGAACACATTCCTCATACTGAAATCGACGCGATCATTGATTCGATCGGTGAACGGCCGGCACGGGCTGTAGTGCTGTACTGTGGTTCGGGCCGTCGCGCAAGCCGGGTGATCGATGCGCTGCGTCAACAAGGCTATGGCGGTGGTGTCAACGCCGGTGGTTACGTTGATCTTCAGGCCGCGCTGGCGGCCGAATAGTTGGGCCTGCGGGGTGGTGCCGAACCATTCGTGCTGTGCCCGGGAATGCGCAGATCTTCGCAGCCATGCTATTCTAGCCGACTGACCAAATCCCAGAATATTTGTACCCATGACAGAACGAGAACAACAGATTCAGGCGCACAATCGGGCCACCGCCGCATTCATCGACCTGGCCAATTCACTGGCCAAGGAAGACGACCTCGACTCCAAGATTGTGTCTGCCGCTCTGATGGCTGCTTCGGGCGTATACGCTACGTATATTGCTGCCGGAAACGACGGTTATCTCGGCGCCGGTGGCGTTGATAAAGTCGCCTCGCTGTACAAGAATAACCTGAGCTATATTCAGCAGCGCAAGCGCGACGAATTGAAGGCACAGGGCAAGGAAGTCAAGCCCTTGGGCCAGCCCGGCGAAATGGTCAACACGCCGCACGCCGAAGAACTCGCCAAGGCCGATAGAAAAGAAACAGACGAGAACTGATCCTCTTTGCCTGTTGATCAAATCATCCATTCGCGGGCCCTTAGCTCAGTTGGTTAGAGCAGCCGACTCATAATCGGTAGGTCGCAGGTTCAAGTCCTGCAGGGCCCACCATCTTTCTAAAATCTATAGCTGATCTCCGGAGTGACTCATTGACTCCAGGTCGGGTTATCGTGGCCACGATTTCTGTGGCATGCCGCGAGTATGACAACGCATCAGAACCATAAAGAATGCAGTGAAGTAAGCGTTTTGGAACGGGCCGGCATGCCGGTCACTGCCACTGGAAATCAGTGCACCTTGAGCCTATACTGCCTGCTCGCTGCAGCCAGATCGCAACAGCGCATGAGCCTTATTTTGGGCGAGATTGTGTAGGCTTTATACAAGCAATGATCAAACACTACTGAGGTTGTTCATGAGAACAATTACACGATGGATCGCCGGGGTTTTCTTCATTTTAATGCTGGCCGGCTGCGCGACAATGAGTGATGATGACTGCCGTTATGCAGACTGGTACTTGCTTGGGCTGGAAGACGGTCGAGATGGTCGGCCAGCGGAGTACTTCCAAAATCGTCAACGTGCTTGCTTCGAAAACAACATTGACGTCGATGCCGATCGATGGGCCGATGGCCACGCCGAGGGCCTCTCCCAATTCTGTACTCCGATGCGAGGCTGGCGCGAAGGGCGCGATGGCCGCAGCTATAGATATGCCTGCCCGAGCGAGTCTGAACGTCAGTTTTTGCCTGCGTTCGAGGCCGGTGAACGCCACTACAATGTCACCAGTCGCCTGGCAGAACTAGAGGCAGAGGTCGCCTCATTGGAGGCCATAATCATTGAAGAGGCGACTACACAGCAAGAACGTCGCGACTTGCTTGCGCGCAGTAATGCCGCCAGAGAAAATATGGAAGTGCTCCGGGCTGAGTTGATCGAGCTTGAGGCTGAGGCACGTCGGCGCGGTTGGATTGGTTTCTAAGCGTCTGCTCTGGAGTCAATGCATCGAGGTTGCTTTCTGACACAGATTCTCGATTAAGCGAATCATTCAGCTCCTAAAGCTGACCGCTTCCTGAAATAGTCTTTCCTTGATCCGCAATCAGTCATTAACACCTGGCCCGCAAAAAAACAACAATCAATGCCACTATGGATATTACCGCTACATTCACGATTGTCGGGGCGGGAGTGTTTTTCCTGACCGGGTTAGTTACCGGAGTCATCAAGTATCGTCAGATCATGGCCTCTGATCATGGGCAAGCGCATCCCTATATCGATATCTGCCACCGCGCATCATTGCTGTATGCGTTTGCTTCGATACTACTGCTGACGTTTGTCGAAATCAGTCAGTTGCCGGTCATCGTAGAGCTGGTTTCTGTCAGCGCACTACTGCTGTATTTTGCCGCTTCGATACTGATCTATCTGATTCATGGTTTATTGAAAGATACCGATAATCAGTTGAGACGCCCGTTCAAGCTCGGCCACCGACGCGTTCCTGGGCCATTGATATCAGTATTCATGTGGACGCTGATTGCTGCGGAGATGGGTGGCTTTCTGGTGCTGTTCTACGGTGTGCTGTTAGAGGTGCTCTAAAATTTCAAGTGTTTTCATGTTGAGTATTTCCTTGGCAAGATAAGAAAGGTCCCAGCTGATTGATACCAACATGATAGACCCAAGCTTGCGTTACTGGTCGATAAAAGAAAGTGTTGCAAATCCTTGACTATAGCAGTGACAAAAAAAGTCCTAGATATATCACCAAGCCAACCCAAACATTATTCAGAAAAGCCTCAAAGCAGGCTTGTGGATCTCTAGTCCGGATCGACCACAGTTGCCGCTGATACATCAGAAAGGCCAGCGCAACGCCGGTAAACCAGGCCGGTTCTGGTATAAAGCGCAAACCGAACAGCACCAGCAGTGCGCTCATCAGGCCCATCAGCGCAGCAATGATCGGGATATCGAAGCGGCCGAACAGGATGGCGGTGGATTTGACGCCGGCTTTCAGGTCGTCTTCGCGGTCGGCCATGGCGTACTGGGTGTCATAGATCAATACCCAGATCAGCGTGATGGAAAACAGCCACCAGGCCTGTTCCGGCAGCTGCCCGGTTTCGGCGGCAAAGGCCATTGGTACGGACCAGCCGAAGGCCATGCCGAGCACAAGCTGGGGCAGGTGCGTAAAGCGCTTGAAAAAAGGATAGGTCCCCGCCATCAGCGCGCCGAAAAAGGCCAGCAGCACGGTCAAGGGGTTGGTCAACAGCACCAGAATCAAAGCGATTGCCATTAGCCCAGCGAATAACAACAACGCATGACGCGGTTCGATTTCGCCGGCCGCGATCGGCCGGTTGCGGGTTCGCGCGACCAGTGGATCGATCTTGCGATCAGCATAGTCATTGATCACGCAGCCAGCCGCGCGCATCACGACGACGCCGAGCGTAAAGATGGCCAAATTTTTCAAGCTTGGCCAGCCGCCTGCAGCCATGAACAGTGCCCACCAGGTCGGCCATAGCAGCAGCCAGATACCGACCGGGCGGTCGAAGCGCATCAGGCGAAACCAGGGATTCGAGCCGATGGCATTGGTGTTCGAAGGTGATTTTTCGGTCATTTCAGGAGCAACACTGCGGATCAGCTCGATCGGGTTCGGTTCATCGGCAGGGTCAAGCGGACCGTCATGGTGTGCTCGCCCGGCACAAGCTGCAGACGCGCTTCGTCTTCAAAGGCCAGGGCGAGGCGCTTGTTGATATTGTCCAGCGACATCCCGTGGCCTTTCCCATTGTCCTTTTGCTGGTCAGGCACGGGGTTAGCAATTTCGATGATCCAGGATGTATTGCTTTTCCATTCTGAGGTTATCGACAGCACACCACCTTCGGTTTTTTGCGCAATGCCGTGCAGCACGGCGTTTTCCACGAGCGGCTGGATCAGCAGTGCCGGGATTGTATGTTCAAATGGTGGCTGATCATCCAGCGACCACTGCACATCCAGTCGTTCGCCAAGCCGCAGCGCCTCGATCCGCAGATATCCCCGAATCAATTCAAGCTCTTCGCCAACGGTATGCCGCGGCTGATCTTTAAGCCCGGTGCGAAGCAGATCGGACAGGTCCAATACCGCCTGCTCGGCCTGTTCGGGTCGACTGGGGATGAGGCTGGCGACGGTATTCAACGCATTGAACAGAAAATGAGGTCGAATGCGTGCCTGCAGCGCGCTCAGCCGAGACGTGGCCTCGGCGCGCACCTGCAGCTGCCACTGTCGATGCAGCACCAGGTAGCGCATGAATACCAGGCTCGCAAGGATGCTGATTGATACGTTGCGCAACATCAGGAACTCGATTCCAGACTGGCTTTCAGTCGATTGCAGGGCAGGAAATGCAGCCAGCGAAATCCAGGTATAGAGCACAACCAGTAATTGAATGAAGACAAAAATCAGGATCAGCGCAGGGCCTACGCTCAACCTGTTCAGCCATTGCCGTGCACCGCACAGCACCAGACAGGCACTGAGCATGACCGTCTGGATAAATAGCAGCGTCAGCCCGAACTGAAGCCAGAATGACGCAATGCCATCCATACCAGCCAGCGTGATGATCAGCGCGAGTACAGCACCCAGCAATACCAACAGCAATACCGCCTGGGGCTGGCAGAAATTCGGCAGATTGACTGGGTTGGCTTTTGCTACAGACCGGGACAGCACGGCATGCTCGTAGTTACAGGTTGGCAAAGCTTACGCTGAAAGCAATACCGGCTCAAGTCGAGCCGGTATTGCTTGCCAGTCGCTGAAGGGATGAAGACCCAGCATGAATGGCCGGGCTGCATCGAAGTTGGTCTACCAGCAGTCGTCTACGGTACCTGTTCCGGAATGGCCACGTACACCACGATGATCCAGCGTTAGCGTAGTGCATTCTGGGTCGGCTCGGTCAGGCGTTGAGGTCAGCGTGAAAGTTGTGGCGGTCGACGCTACCGATACATCGAATTTATCATTCTCGGAAGCTATGCTATCACCATTACCAATAGAGCAATCCTCATCGATATAGCTCGCGTAACGAGTAAAGCAACGTTCCAAGGTTTGGGCTACTTGCATCGTAATCGCCTTGCCCTCCGCTCGGTTCGTTTTGATGACATAGTTGTTATAACTTGGAAAAGCAATTGTCGCAATGAGTGCAATGATCGCAATCGTGATCATCAGCTCGATTAACGAAAATCCGCGATTTCTGGAATGAATAGTTGACATGCTGTTCTCCTAAAATCCCCTCCGAGCGGAGGGGACCCATGGATTAAATGGATTGATTTACGTGCCAGGACGACGTTCCATCCAGATCTGACGACCGTCGCAAAGCGGTCCGCCCGAAATAAATCCTTCGGGTGTCAAGATCAATAGTTCAGAGCACCAGCCATCACGTGAGCCAACTGAACTGACGCCCGGCACCTCGCCACCACCAGGATTGAATGGGTCAGGCTCGTCGCCCGCATCATAGTCCGGCGGTGTCGGTGGCCTCAATACAATGGCAGGATCGATCGGCGCACCCGGTTCGAGTTCAATAACTCCACAATTTGGGCATAACTGTGGAATCAGCCCACTCCCGCTCAAGGCATTGAGCAGATAGATCCGAGGCAGGCCGCCCGGGGCACAGGGGTCTTCGAGCGGTTCATAGGTCGTAAACACCAATCGACCGAACACAACCTCTGGACGGGACAAGACGCGTTCACCACTGGAGCTGCCGTCTTCCAATTCAATACGAAAACCATTGGATACGCTGCCAGTGGAAGATACAACGCGATTGCCATCACTTACAGTGATCTCTGCTTCACCCAGTGCACTCGGAGAGACCGGTGATTCCTGATCTCGCACGGCCCAGAATTGCTCAAGCGGTGGATTAGTGCTTGCGATTCTGTCAGATGGTTCAATCAGCTTTCCTGATCCGAAATACACCATCAGGCCACCCGCTGGATTTGCCGCCAGGGACGGTGAAGCCGTGATCGGTCGTCCAACGTTGATCAATGGAGCATTGCCGAAGGGTTTGCTGTCTGCGCCGCTTTCGTTGAAGTCGATGCGCCACATGTTGCCTTCGATGTCACCCGCATAGACACGGGCGGTGTAGAGCCGGTCTACGGGATCGAGAAAAGAAGCAGGACCAGATAGCCCGTTGACGGTGGCTGAGACGTCGAGTTCTATTTTTCTTACGCTGGGGCTTTCATTAAGCGTAACGACAAATAGATAGGCGTCGTCATTATCGCTGTTATATCCATTGCCGAAAATGGCGACCCATTCGCCACTGCCCAAGCGGGTCACGATAGGCTCGCTGAAGACATGTCCAAGTTCCGGGTGATCATCGGCAGACAACTCCCATATCAGCTCCGGGTCATCGGGATCTGTGATGTCCAGTGCATAAACACCACGTGCACCTGCACCAAACCCGCCCACTGCAACCGTACTCCAGGTACCGAGCTTGGCGTCTGCTACGGTGACCTGGCCATCGACATAAAAGCGGTGGCTGTAAGCCGGATCGGCCAGTAACGGCAAGTTGGCTTGGACGGCTCCTGGAATATAAGCGAATTCCTCATTACCATTTGTGGAGTCGAAGCCATGCAGCATTCCTCCATTACTTCCTACCAAAATCAGCGGTGTGCGGGTTTGTTTTTGGTTATCCACATATCCGATGTATGAGTCATCCAATCGACCCCAACCTTCGTTACGAGGACCGGAGAAGGTGGGTCGTGAGTTTGCAATATCAGCCATCATGCCGTCACGATCCCGAAGCGATCCGCCATTCTGTTCTTCGTTGACCTGCTCGCCACGAACAAAATTGATCACCTGCTCCTGGTCAAACAGGGTTCCAATGCTAAACACATTCGGTTGAGCCGTCATTCCAGGCTCAAAGTCCTCAAGCCCGTCACCGTCGGCATTCAACGTAACGATATTACGATTCGACCAACCGCTGAGATTCAGACGATTGTCGGCAGACCAAGCCAGGGTGTCATCGGAGGCTCTGCGTGCTAAGACATCACCGCTCCAGTCGGTAGAATCGAGTTCCGCCTGGTAATAGAGACTGTCCTGATCCAGTCGAGTCGAGGTGGCTGATATGCCGACCGGCTGAATCCGTGAGGCCACTTCCTGCAGCAGCGAGCGGAAGGTCTGGATCAGATCTTGCGGTCGGTCGGCAGAAAAGGCTTCGCCCCGCGTATTCAGCGCTGCGTGCCAGATATCATCAATGGCCGTTGGGTTCCGGTTTGGAAAATTCGTCGGCCAGGTCGGATTGTTGGTCCATGGGTCTTCGGTCGCAGCCTCATTCTGGCGGAACTCGATGCCCGTACCGCCCAGCATGACCGCAAAGAAATTCATGTGCAGGTTTTTCTGACAATCCAATTGCAGGGCCGGGTCGGCGGATTCACAGGCTGCAGGAACGGGCACTTTACCTGGTGCCAGGTCCGGGCGCAGATTGTTGGCGTAGAAGTTATAGGCAATATCGGCCATGGTGTTGTCCTCGTTATCTGCGAGGAACGTGCCAAACAGGTCCGAACTTGCATCACCATCGGTATTACCGACGCCCGCACCCGTATAGTTGTTCGAGAAGCCATCGGTAAACAAAACGCCGAAATTCTTCTGGCAGGCTTCAAGGATTGGTGCATTGGTTCCGGTGCGCTCGAACTGGCGCCCAATGTGAAGGACAGATTGTTTATTGGGTGTTCCTCCACCGGCCCGAAGCCCGTATTGAAAGTCAAAGAACTCTTGTCGATCCGCATCGGAGCTCATGTCCAGCATGTTGACATCGTTGCGGCTATTGATCCGAAACGAACCAACGCGAAGGAAGTTACTGGTTTCAAACGCCTGGCCTATTGCAGATCGGGTCAGATGAGTACGCTTCCGATAGTATTGAAACCAGTTGGCAAAATTCTGAATCATCTCACCGTAGTTGCTGAAATTGCCCGGCCTGATTTCGTAGCCCAGCATTGCAGTTCCGTCCGGCGCTTCGCCGCCAGTGAGCGCTGTTCCGATGAACCCGTCGGGTGTCGGCATATCCGCAGGCAGCCAGAACGTGGCAGGAAAATACTCGATGGCAATGCGACAGCTATCGTTGTCACCGGTGGGGCCGTTGAACATGTCACCGCTACCCAGCACGATGTCAGCCGGTGCTGGCTGCCAGTCCAGGTCTGAAGAATCACAGCTGTTACCCTGGTCGGGGTCATCCAAGATGGTGCCGGCAGGAATGACCATGCCTTCCTGCATGCGGAATACCCAGCCGTCCTCATCACGCTGGATATTGTTAGTCAAATCCACACGATTATTGCTATAGATAATGTCCCAATAGGCATTTACTGGATCTGCATTGCCAAATGTTTCAGTTCCTTCCGAGGGTAGAGGTAGATATTCCTGAGAGGGATCAAAATAGATCGGGTTGAAAACGTGTGAACGGACATAGGCATATTGCGGCAGTGGCGGTATTGCGTGGTGGTCGTCCCCCAGACGACGAAGAGAATTGCCGTTCGGGAACAAGTAGTTATATTTATGCCAAGTGTTGTTGTTGCCACCACTCTGGTTGAAGTTCAGTTCAGAGGAACCAGTCCAGATATCGTTGGATACAGCATCATCCGTTTCCCATCCGGTAAAGGTGTCGCGACCATCGTGCCACCACAGCGCTCCATCATTAGTCGGTAGCATGACTTCCGAGTCCATCGACCCGGAGTTATCCACGCCCATAATCAGCGCCGGCGTAATCGGAGTAATCAGAAACAAAGGGCTCTGGGCGATGTCCAGGTCGGCCCGTGCCGGCATACCGGCAGTAAAGCCAAACAGCGCGACCAGCAACATTAGTGAATATTTTCGAAAAAACATAGTGTTCTCCAAACCGCCATAGCGGCGTTTTGATTTAATAATTATCAGAAATAGATGGATTGCAGGACTGATTCGGCGTTGCCGGTCGGGCCACGGGCTCGAGAAACAATCAAGTACCAAGTGTAATCACCCAGAGGAGCCCCACGCCACTCACCACCAATCGGGCGACAAACAGAACCGGCCAGCCCGCCGGATGTGGTGGCACCACTCAGTTCGATCACTATATATTCAGGTTGTTGCGGTTCCGGTAAAGCCGCAAACTCAGGTATGTCTGTTTTGGTCCAGGCCGAGTCGGGCACATCGTCATCCAAATCGATGCCGGTCAAGGTGCAATCGTTGCGGTCCATGCCTAGCGTGCCTTGTGCCTCTGTCCAAATAGGAATCACGCCAAGGCCGCCGGAGCCGCCCGTCGTTGCGATAGCGCGCACACCTTGCTCAACCACGCGGAGCGAGGCTTCAGCCCGTAGGAAGGCCACATTGGAATCGCGCACGTTGCCAGCCATGCGTTCCTGCATGATGCTGACATTGGCAGCACTGATGCCGATCAACGTCAGAATGATCAAAAACATCAGGCTGATGAAGAGCACTGCGCCCTGCTGTTTAGAATGGGTTCTGTAACTTGAAAGTCGAATCATGTTATTCATCATGGGAGTTTTAGTAGATCGATTTAGTCATCGATAACCAGCAGCTGATTTCGTAGCGCAATCGTTGCTGAAAAAGGCTGTCGTAATGAGCCATCACCTGGAATTTCGATATCAACACCGGTACCGGGAACGCCTACAAGATCTGTAAACGTAACGTTCGAGTTATCACCGTCGGCACGGTCTTCAGACACAACTGATAACCCAACCCATACCGCAAGCACTTGATCCCAGCCATCGGCAGGCACGTCATCTGCGGTGACCCAGAAATCAATGCTTTCGCCATCACCGGCCGGTGCGGCAGAGCTGAACCCGTAAAGAACTTGAAACGTTTCAGCACCGCGGACTAATTCGGCCTCCTCGGCGCCCGAAATGCCGCGCGATAAATCGAGTCGGTACAATCCTGGCTCACCGTCGGCATCGGTGCCGATATAGTAGGCAAAGATTTGCACCTCAAACATCTGCAGCCCGTCACTGTGGAATACCGACCAGTCAATAGCCGATGTGCGGTTGCCGGGTCCTACGCTGGAACAGCTGCCCCCGGATTTGCTAAATTCATCAGCTGTGGGAGCAGTAGTGTTGTGAAACAGATCCGAAAATGAGCAATCAGTGACCAGTACCAATGAATTTTCGCGTAAGCCATGAGCGCTGTTTAAATCCATCGTGGCGTCACTGGCGCCGGTCGCGCTTGGATCGGTTCCTGTCAAGCCAGGCAGTACCTCGAGCTTACGAATCAGCAACACATCCGAGCCTGCAGCAACCCGACCCGCAAGATAGCCCGGAAGGGTAGTTACACCGTTGATGCTGGAAGACCACCCACCTGCATCACCCAACGTATATTCGTCACCGTTACCGGTGCCGTCAAATTCCCAGCCGCCAAGTGTGCGGACAGGGTCAAATATTGAATTGATACCTATTGAGCAGACGTCCAGATGTGTCGTAATCGGCAGTCGACCCGAGCAGAACCCGTGCGTGCCAGCATCCCGAATATCACGTTTCAGGACTTCTACTGCAAAACGGCCGTTTTCCTGAACGCGCGCCAATGCTTCGTTCGTATTGAACGTTACTTTAGAGGTATTGAATAAATACAAGATACCCAGTGTCAGCAATAACCCCAGCGAGATAGCCACCATGAGCTCAATCAGGCTAAGCCCGGAAGCATGCTTGTGTTTGATCATAATCATCCGAAAGATCGATCCAGTTCAAATATGGAAAATTTAGATACGCGTAATAAATTCGAAATCGCTTGTAGCACCAGCGGCATTCTGATCGATTCGATCTTCAAGCCAACTAACGGTAATGGTCAACTCGGTACCATTGTCGAGCTCCAGATCCACAGTGCCGCCTGGGATCTGATACGCATTGTTCAGCCGGTTCTGGAACAAGTTTTCGATAACATCAATACCAAACACGCCATCAACCAGCCTGGACCTGTGGGCCCGGACATAATCTGTAATCTCATAGGACAGATTGGTGGCCTGCGTTCGATATAGCGACGATTGACCTGACTGGAGTGCGCCTCCCTGCAGCGCAGCCAGACCGAGCAGGCCAATCGCGAGAACAAGCAGCGTAATCAATATTTCGATCAGGGTTACACCGCTTTGCCTGAAGCCGGTTTTAATGTTCATGGGCATGCAACCTTGGTGCTGGCAACTCGACCAGTGTTTTGCAGCTCTATTTGCCTGACGTTATCGCCAGTGCAATCGGGAATGCTGACATTAAGCGATGGAGGGTTCCCTGTATCGGGGTTTCGAAACCCCTCGGGGCTGAATGCGAACGGGCCGTTGGCCGGTGTGATTACAAATGTATCGTCGGCCGATCGCCATACTCTCAAGACATCGTCGTCATCTGCATTGCAATTCAAACCGCCTCCGCTGCAACAGTCATCATTGGGGCAGCGTGCAATCCAGCCTTCATTCCAAGCCCCCCCACAAGTGGCACTATCACTGCTCGAGCAGAGCTCAACTACAGCGCCATGACGAATTGCCTCCGATCGAGCGTACTGAAAGGCGGAAACTAATTCATTTGCCTGGCCGCTGAGCCGATTATTCTGCAGCGTCGTTTGAAAGCTGGGCGCGGCGAGCGTAACTAAAATAGCAAGTACAACTAAGCCCATGAGTAATTCCATGAGCGTAAAACCATCTTGCGAAATCGAAGGAAATTTGTAAGAGTACCGCATAAAATTAAGGGGTCGTTTCAAGCTGGAGCAAACACTATTGCCTCCGGATTGTTCTGTCAACGGTATTTCGACTAGCGGTCCATTTTTGTTACTGAGCGGGAACGTTCTTTCCGCCATTTATTGAATACAGCGGTCACGTCGCTGGGCTATAATTGGCATATCCAATATTC